>JBFYLN010000059.1:0-7007 GCA_041305425.1 Microcaldota archaeon
CTTCTTTTACCTGATCCCAAAAAATTGAGGAGTCGGCTAGTGAATGCAGTAGATTTAGATTCTGTGAAGAGTGTTCAATATCTTTTTTTATTTGTGCTGCGGCCTTCTTTATTCCTTGAATCATTGCGATTCTAGTTTTTGTGTCAGGATCACATCTACCCCGTTTGTAAGATGCCCATGCATTATGATATAGATTGGAATATTCATCTAGCATTTCATATGATAGATTCATTTTATCTGCAAGATCGAAAAGAGTGTTTGTTTTTGTGGCAGAGAACTGATTATATTCATGTAAAAAACTTGCTAAAGGCCCGATATCTTCCTGAGAAGAAACGGTGATAAGACCTTTTCCGATATCCAAAAGTGAATCTGTAGGTGGAGTTTCACCAATAAATACACGACGTACAGTCGGAGCAGTAACGTCGCATTTTTCAGATATGCTTTTGTATTGAATTTTAGTTTTATCTTTTATTTTCTTGCAAATAGTCAGAAGATTATTCAGATTCGAAGTTGGCAATCGTATTGATTCAACAATATCGCACATCTCCTTAAGTTCATCTGAACGTGTTTCCAAAGTTGAGATTACTTGTGCAAAAACTTTCCTGCTAAGAGCATCCTTTCCAGAATGATACCTGCTCAGATTGTTTGCTACATTCGCACGTCTTGAAATTTCACATTCAGAAACTCTGAGATTTTTCATTACTTTCAAGAGTATTGGTGCTACAGAAGGAATCAGATCTACATTGGTATTTGATTTTAAAGTTGCATGCTTCGCCATTCTGACGTGTTTTTCCTTGCACCTAAATTGTATAACATTTTTGAGCGAATCTAATTGATCAGCACCTCTGGTAAATACATGATAGTAATCTCGGTTGTATTTCTTATTATGTTTAATTTTAATGGTAGATAGAATGCCAAACTTTAGTAGCAGTAATATAACACCATTCGCTAGGTTTCTGCTTTTTGAACAATATTCAAGTTCTGGTTTTTTCAAAGACGCGTGCCCATCAGTGTCATACAAACCTGAGAGAAAACCGATTATGAATTCTTTATTTGAAGATAGAATAGTGCGTGAAACATACTTCTCTCCAGAAGAACCTTTAACTCCAAAAATATCATTAAGTATTGAAACAAGAGTCTTAGAATAAACTCTGATATTAGTTTCCAAAATCAACGCTCCATATCCAAAAAGCTCACGGGAAATATTTATGAAATCTTCCCGTATTTCAGGAGTGATTGCGGATAGCATCATCCAGGAATTCTTAACATGGCCATCTCCCATCAGATAACCAACGAAGCGACCTAACTTTCCATCTAACTTTAATTTTGAAGGTATTTCCTTTCTTGAAAATTTTTGTTTTATTTTATTAGTCGAATAATACAGATTGATAAGGCCATTGCTTTCACAAAGCTGAAAAAATTCGTTGAGGGAAAGCGTATCGTTGGTTAGTCTTTCTCTAAGTCGTTTTGAAAATTTGAATCCTTTGTTTGAAAGTTGTTTCTTAAGTTCAAGCAATACCTTCCTATCACTAACACACATATCATTAGAATTCTTGTAATAATCCAGTAAATTTAATTCTTGTAACTCGCCAAAAGAAAGCAGACGTGGAACAGCCAAATAATCGTTTTCTTTGATTTCGCTGGCTTTTTTCCACACAGGGCCATTCTCATTTAAGATAAGAAGGGGGTGTTCCAAAGTTAGTGACATGTCACGCCCACTTCTTGTCCTAATAAAAAGAAGATTTTTAGGAGAACGTCGTCTTGTGATCGCGTAAATATTATTCGAAACGGCTTTTAGATTCTGATCCAATGAAAGGACAGTATAGTTAGATCTAGGGCTAATGATCTCTACGTCGTCCTTCTTCTGCACCGTGGCGTCTGATAATGATTCATCAGCGAGTTCTCCGATTATCTTGAAAGACCCATCAGCAAGCATGAGTGGAGTATTGTAGGGTACGCATTTCCCCGCACCGCTCATGGCAAGGATCGCGACATGCTTTTGGAAAATCCGTGTAAGGCTCAGATTCACAGGCACATCATGATGTTGTATCGAACCGATGTTCAATCCCGATTCCTCAAATCCTAAAAACTTCCGAAGGATCAAATCATCTGCATTGGAAACGAGGGCACCCGGACATGGTGGAGTGAATGCGCGCTCGAATCTTCCTTCCCGATGATTTCCTAATATCTTAACCTGCGCAAGCACATATTCCCATCCATCTGTTGGAAATGAATCTGCGATCTTGCCGAACTGCTCGTATTCGGCAACTGATTCTGCTTTTTCAAAATACCGGTTCGCCCGGACGATTTCTGCGACATACCCAAAAACAAGCCCAGCCGAATCCGCAACCTGGACATATTGCCCTTTCAACACACGAGCCTCTTTGTCAATGACAAAAGAGAAATCCGATGTGGAAGGTGACCCATCAAGTGCAACAATTGTACCAAGGCGGCTTCCGTTCTTTTCCATATCTCTCCCGTACGACCAATTATCACGAACCGAACTTAAATGAATCGGCGCAATCGACGCGATCGAGGAAAACAATTATAAATGTTCACTCGGATATGAAAGCGTGGTAGTTATGTCGACAGATGAATCATCAGTTGGAAAGGAAATGTCCGCAAGTTCGCTCGCGAAACTCGTATCAGCTAAGATTCCAGACGAAATTTCAATTTCAACAGGAAGAGGCAACTCATCAGGATCTAAAAAATCCAAGGTAAGGAAAGCGAAAAAGGCTTTGAAGGCAATTGCAAAATTAGCTGCGAATAATTCCGAAACTCCGAAATCTGCAACAAAAATATTGTCGAAAATCATACCGACACTTAATTCATTAAATGCGCCCCCAATGGCGCCCACCCCAAAAATGCCGCATGGCGTTCCCCATCCGTCAGGCCTAAAGGAATCTTCTTCAAACCACTCATCAAGGCCAAACTTATCACATGCACATTCCAATCGGCCCGCGTTTTCACTTGCATCAACAAACAGGCCATCTTCTTCTGCACATGCATCAACTCATGTAAGGCCTAATGCATCTTCAATATCATCCACGCATGGGCGACCGTCAATTGCTTCAGCGCGTTCATCATTCCACGCAAGGCCAGCATTGAATATGGCAAGACCAATTAGCGCACACCCAGAAGCGCCGTCACCACCAAACCCAATCTCATATCCTGGAATGCACGCGGCCCAGAGTCCGCGAATTCCCAAATTTCAAACAAATTTGGGAATGAACAATAGAATTACATCAAATGTTCGACCAATGGCATCCTCAGCCAGGACTATGGCGTCTTCAGTTAGACCAATGGTATCAGCTCAAATGCAAAATAATGCAACAGTATCGAGACAGACCATGCAAAGCGCAATCAGCCCACGAATGAACTCACCTTATTCAGCTTCGATGCCAAGAGCATCAGCAATTGGAAGTCCATATACTGCTCGGCCCACGGTATCGTCTTCATCCGTCTCAAGGCCAATGGCATCAGCAACGAATTTCGCAAGCCAAAACCAATCAAATTCCACCCGCCCGTCATTAGTTCCTAACGGGCATTCTCCAAACCAGCCATTCAACCTGAACAATCTAGCGCTCCGGCGAAGATCGCTTTGAATGCAAAGGATTTTTCTTTTTTCATTCGTTTTCGTATTAGGACGGTAACCTCATGGACTTGAATATCCTTCAAATGCGATTTCTAACCAACCTTGGAATGCTATCATTGACAATATTCGTCCTATGTTTTTTGATTTCGACATTCACAAACAGCAAAACATTCAAGAAAGGGCATACTGCACGCGCGGTGCGTTCGGAATACCGGAGAAGCTGGGTAAAAGAAATCATAAAAGGAGATAGCCTGGATGGCGCAATCGGCGTATTCAGGAACAGCATCACGTTTTCATCTGCAATGATGGGCGGCTTGGTTATCGCATTCGGCCTTGTTGCAAACGCATTATTTTCGACCACGGATTCCGAAGTGTCTCTGCAGCTCGCGTTCATACTCTCGATCCTTACTTATTCGATATTCAATATCCTCATGCAGATACGCGCGCTCATGTACCTTCCAATCATACTTAAAGTGCCTGCAAAGGTCATTGAAAAGAATGAGTTGGAAAGCAAGGAAGAGTATGTGAGCAAGCTGCTTGACAACTCGTATGATGATTTTGCAAACGCGATCCGTTCACTTTTCTATCTGATCGTATTGCTGGCATTTTCTTTGGACAAGATGCTTTTCATAGCAATTACGATTATACTGACATACCTGTTTGTGAGAAGGGACTTGTCGGATAAATCAAGGATTGAGATATTCTAAATTTGAATCGGAATGGCAATCTGGCGTCAATCGTAGTTCGCTCTTCCAAGTTTAATGAACCTTGGCCGATTATTTTTTACTACTGCCAATACCAGTTCTTTCCTCAGTTTTCCCGCTGCATCGAGTGCGGATTCCATTTCGCTTAAATCGAGTTTCGCGCCTTCTGCGATCACTTTGACCAGATAATAAGTGCGGTCTTCCCCTGGCCGGAATCCTTTCCTGTGCAAGCGTAGGAATTCGGTTGTGTCTAAAGAAACTCGAGTGATGTATCCTTTGTTTCGCAGATGGTCGATGACAATAGCTTTTTCCATTGCAAGAGGATCGCTTTTCTTCGCTCTTTCAATTATCTCTTCTTTTGTGAATGGAAGTTTTCGCTTTTCTGCAAAATATGCCGCTTCGATCAGCGGGATTTTCGCTTCATTGCCGTCCTCCACTGCTGCACCTAAATTGCGAAGGAGAAGGATCAGCCCTTTTTCTTTTATGATGACGAAATCGTCAGTAAGTTCTGCTTCTGATGATGGTGATTGCTCGGGTTTGGTTTTTTTTGCTGCCATGTTTTTTCCCTCTAAATCTTTTTCCCTTTTATATTTTTACTTCGGAATGCGGCTTTCTTCGCACATGCGTAAGTATTTCATCTGCATCAATATGGCTCAGGCCATGTACTGTTAATGCAATGCCGTCTGATCCTGCAGTATCAAGTTCCATAGTTCCGACTCCGAATAACCGGTCGATGAGTGTTTGGTTAAATCGGGCATCAGTAATTTTACTGTATGGGATGAGGACGGTTTTCATGCTTAAAATCCCTTTCTTATAAAGCAGGTCCGCATCTCCGATGTCAAGAGAGATGAACTGTTCGACCAAAGCGAGGAGGGCACAATACACGATCGAAATTGCCCAGACTGCAATCAACGCGGATAGGTAAATGGATTGGACATAATCCCGCGCCAGAATCAGGATCGCTGAGAGAAGTATTGCAAACAGAATGACTTTCACCTGCCCCACTATCGGATTCGGATGGATTCGCTTCTGCATGGATTAGGTGAGGCTCCAAAGTATTTATAAAAACAAACGCCTGCAAGCAATTCATGCCTTTGACAATCTTCACAGACGGCGCATCGCTCGGTAATCCCGGGCCCATGGGAATCGGGGTTGTGGCGTATTTGCATGGAAAGAAAATGAAAGAGATTAGTGAATATATTGGTGAAGGCACGAACAACATCGCCGAGTATACTGCATTGATCCGGGCACTCGAATTTGCGGTTGAGTTTGCGAAGGAGAGTGGAGAGAAAGAAGTTCATATCAAAGCAGACAGCCAATTGATCATCCGGCAGATGAGTGGCCAGTATAAAGTCAGGGACGAGAGGCTCAAGAAACTCAATATGAAAGCGGTTTCTCTTTGCCTTGGCTTGCATGTTAAGTTCGAACATATCCCACGCGAGAAGAACGAGGAAGCGGATGTGCTTTCGAAAGAAGGGGCGGAGATGGGGAAACGAATCGCAAAGAAGATTGTAGGACAGCAGAAACTCATTCTGATGTGAAAATATGAAACTCTCAAACAACTTCTCCCTCGGACCGTTCATGACATTCGATTCGAGCAAGGAGCTTCCGGTGCACAGATGGTTTTGGTACAAGGAAGGGTATGCGCCGCAGCTTGTAGAATGGGCGATAAAAAATGAGCGCAAAGCGCCTACACATTTGCTCGATCCTTTCTGCGGTGTTGGTACAAGCCTTCTTGCCGCAAAACAAAGCAACATCAAATCAATCGGAATCGATGCATCCGACCTCGCCGCGTTCATTTCAAGAACCAAAACGCAAAACTACGATACACGGGATATCGAAGAAGTGAAGGAGTTCAGCGCGAGAATATTCTCCAACAGTCGTCCTGTATCACCAATGCGTTGGGATTTCGAACTCTTCAACGTGAATACCGCGATCCCGAAAAGAAATCTAAACGATATTTTGTTTTTGCGAGAGCGGATCGAAACGCTCGAACCAAAACCAAGAAGCGTACTTCTGCTCGCTCTCCTATCCGTCCTTCCGCAGATCAGCATTGTGATCAAGGATGGCGGCGTACTCAAGATTGATAAGAAGAAAAGCGCGATGCCGGTCAAAGACGCGTTCCGGAGGAAAGTCAAGCAGATGATAGCAGATATCGAAGAAACAAACGCTAAAGGGATGATCGGACCGGAACCGGATGTTTATCTTGGCGATGCCCGGGCAACAGGTTTGCCGGATGAAAGTGTTGATATGGTTGTTACTTCTCCCCCGTACCTGAACAATATCGATTATTCAAAAGTATACGGGCTCGAACTCAGTTTGTTTGCCATGTCTGGCGCTGCTGCTGAACAGGTAAGATTACGAAGCGTGCGCTCTTTTATCGGGCGGAAGATGCGGGTCGAGCGGATGCCGGAAGAAGTTGGAGAGATAGGAGAGCAGATCCCGATCATCGGAACTTATTTTGCAGATATGGAAGGGGCGATAGCTGAGATGTACCGGGTCTTGAGTCCCGGGTCTTGTGCATACGTGAACGTCTCGAACTCGGTTATCCACGAAACGCACGTTCTTGTTGACGAAATTTTCGGCCAGATGGCGCAGCGGATCGGGTTTAGTGATGTTGAAATTGTCGTTGGCGCAGAAAGAGTCGCGGATGTCCGGCCTGCTAAAGTGAAGACGAGGGAGAGCGTTGTTGTGATGAGGAAGTGATA
>JBFYLN010000060.1:0-5611 GCA_041305425.1 Microcaldota archaeon
TTCAAATCCTCTATCATCTCTCCATTCGAACCTATCCGCTCGCATTGACAACATACCATTTGCCACTTATTCCCTGGCCATTGGTATCTCCAGGACTCGCATCCCCGGCATAATGGTATAGTGGCATGCCATTGTACGTGATCTGGACCGAAGTGCTGTTCATCGCGAAAATTCCGATTTTGTGAAGAATTGCCTTCGGGACAGACATCTCGTCAGAATTGAGAATAAGAGGCGGCCAGTCGGAAGCGCATGTTCCGGAACAAGTGCTCGCGTTTATTGAATCAGAGGTGAATGTGTATAGAGTATAGCCATATCCGTCAACGAGGATTTCTCCGAGTGAAGTATTGGCAGTTTGCAGATCATACATGACCAATCCAGTGCATCTCCAGTTTATTTCCACAGTCTTGTTGTCCTCGTATACGACACATGCCGGAGAGCATCCTGGTTTGACTATGTCCAGGCCGATCCACCATGTGTTCGTGTAATTATTATAAGAATTATCTGCAGTTAGGTTTCCAACATCCATGCAGGAGCTGTTGGCTGCGATTTCGCGAGCCTCATTCTGGTTCAGACATCCTTCCTCCCAAATCCTTAGGCACTTCTGCTTCGTCTGGCACCAGGAATATCCGGCTGATGGCTTGCATCCGTGCGCATCCGTATCATTTCCTACAATTATTGGGCATGGAGCGAATTCGCAATCAGGGCCAACTCTTCCGACAGCACTTCCGTCAGGACAGATTTTGGCTTCGGCAGTGCAAGCCGTACTGTTATTTGCTGGCGGCAATTGTTGAGTGCAACCGAGCGTCAGAATAAGCAAAATCGAAAAAATAGCCAATAATTTCTTCATATAATCACAAGTAGGAATTCATCGGCTAAGTTTATAAACTATTAAGACGGCCTACTCCGCAAGCCATTTTAATCTTTCCCACTGAATCCAATTAGGTGAAATCATGAACACAGTAGAACATTTAGCACAGGCATTTATCGGAGAGAGCATGGCAAGGAACAGGTACACAATGTATGCGAAAGCCGCCCGAACCGAAGGATACGAACAGATCGGCGCTTTGTTCCTCGAGACGGCAGACAACGAACGCGAACATGCGAAATGGTTTTTCAAGATGATGAATGAAGCGAATGGAAAGCAAACGACGCCCGAAATCAAGATAAAGGTCGAATCCGAGGTTCCAAACATACTTTCTACGACGAAAGAAAATTTGATGGCAGCCATAGCAGGCGAACATCACGAATATTCTTCCATGTACCCTGAAATCGCTGACGTTGCGCAAAAAGAAGGATTTCCCCTAATCGCAACTAGAGTTCGAGCGATCATGAAAGCAGAAATGCATCATGAAGGTAGGTATTTGAAGCTCCTGAAAGAGGTTGAAGGTGGATCAATTTTCAAGAAAGGCAAAAAAACATTTTGGATTTGCCGTGAGTGCGGTTATATGCATGAAGGGACAGAACCAGTATTGAAATGCCCATCCTGCGATCATGGAAAAGAGTTTTTCCAGGTGCAAAGCGAGAATTATTGAGGTTGGCCAATCTTCAAAGGCCAGCTTCTTCCCTTAATTTTTTCACCATATCCGTCTTCTCCCAAGTGAATTCCGGCTCTTCTCTTCCGAAATGACCATACGCTGCAGTCTTCTTATAAATCGGACGAAGGAGATCGAGGTTCTTTATCATGTCGGCAGGCTTGAATGATACGTGGTCGATAACAAGCTGCTCGATCTTTTCAACTGGAATCTTTGCAGTACCTCGTGTATCAACAAAAACCGAAAGCGGTTTCGCAACTCCAATCACATATGAAATCTGTACTTCGCATTGGTCAGCAAGCCCTGCTGCAACAATATTTTTAGCAACATAACGCGCAGTATATGCGCCCGAACGGTCGACTTTCGACGGGTCTTTTCCGGAGAAACATCCTCCTCCATGATGCCCTCTTCCGCCATAAGTATCGATAATGATCTTCCTCCCAGTCACACCCGTATCCGCAGCCGGCCCGCCCAGCACGAATTTTCCGGTCCCATTGATAATAACGATAGTTTTCGAATCGAAATATTCCCCACAAACCGGCTTAATCACATGTTCTGTAATATCCTTCCTAAGCCGCTCGAGTGTGATGTTCTCATCATGTTGCGCTGCGATCACGACGGTATGCGCACGTTTCGGTTTGTGGTCATTGTATTCGATGGTAACCTGGGTTTTTCCATCCGGGCGAAGATACGGAAGCGTTCCATCCTTTCGAACTTGCGCCAGCCTTTTTGCCAATTTATGAGAAAGCATAATCGGCAAAGGCATCAATTCAGGTGTTTCCCTGCATGCATGGCCAAACATGATTCCCTGGTCTCCTGCCCCTTGCTCATGCTCTTTTGATACATCAACACCTTGTGAAATATCCGGGGATTGCTCATGGATCGATGCGAGCACGCCACAAGATCGATAATCAAAAAGATAATCCGGTTTCGTATATCCGATATCCCGGATCACGTCGCGAACAACTTTCTGGAATTCACAATAACCCTTAGTCGTAATCTCGCCCATAACCACGACCAAACCCGCAGTAGTAGCCGTCTCGACCGCAACGCGCGATTTCGGATCCTGTTTTAACAATTCATCGAGAATCGCATCAGAAACCTGGTCACAGATCTTATCCGGGTGCCCTTCGGTTACAGACTCAGAAGTGAACAAATAATTCTTTGAAGACATAATAATCAGTGATTAGTAGGATTGGAATCATTTTAAAATCATTCGACGAGGAAAGCTGAAGAAGAAAAGGAAAAAAAGAAGTGGATCAAATCTATTTCCTGCTGAAGAACAACGCTGCTGGAATCAACACAAAGAATATCGCAGCTGGCACACAGCAAGTTTCTCCTGAATTGGCATTGTAAGCTTGCGTTAGCGATGATGAAAGCTGATTTGCATCGCTTGCCGGGTAATAAGTTCCTCCACCTGCAGTCGCAATCTCTTGAAGGTTAGATGCAGAAGTGCCGCTTGCAATGTCAAAACCAACGACATTCACGATCTTCACGCCTCCAGTTGAAATTGCATTTTGTGCTGCAGTAACTGCTATCGCCTGTGAATCGCAGGTTTCTTCTCCATCAGTAAGAACAATCAAACCCGCTCCGCTCCTTCCTGAAGAAACTGCATAGCTCGCTGCGTAATCGATCGCCCTGGCAATCGGGGTGCTTGAATCAGGCTGAACGCCAGCCATAGCAGTTCTAATCGACTGCGTGTCAGTTGTAAATGGTACAACAGTTTGGATATCATTACAGTCGTAGAATACGATCAAGGCAACTTCATCACCTGACCTAACGTTGTTTAAGAACGTGTTTCCTGCTTCTTTTGCGATTTCTATCTTCTTCTGCCCTCCGCTTCCGCTTACTGTGTCATCCATCGAGCCTGAAGCATCAAGCACAAGGATTGTCGACGATGCGGATACGATGGTTCCAACCATGAAGAGCATTAATAAAATTTTTAGTAGATTCATATTCTCATCTCTCCCTTTGTATTAAGCCTTTCTAGGATATAAGATTTATAAGTTTGATGGTTGTTTATCTAGAACGTGATATTATGGATTTCGTATGTGAAAAGTGCGGGCATGTTGAAACTATAGACACCAGCCATAAATGCGGCAACCATTGCGAAGTAAAGAAAGGAAAACTGCAATGCGCAGCTTGCTGCGGATTCGTCGTTGACATTCCAGTTCACCATGGCAAGCCAATGAAGCAGAAAAAAGAGAAATAATATGATTATTTCGCAAAAGATACCAGGCGGAAAACTGGTTACCCTTGATGTGGAATTCGATCACCACAAAATAAAGAAAATCAAAATCACCGGAGATTTCTTCCTTCATCCTGAAGATACAATTGAAAAAATTGAGAATTACCTAACGGGTGCGCGTACAAACGAAGTCGCTTCCCGAATCACCGAAATATTAAAACAAAACCAAGCCCAATTCATCGGGGTTAAGGCGGATGATATCGAGAGAATGGTGGTTAAGGTGGTTTCATGAAATGGCGCGTTATACCTTATTCTGAAAATGATGCTTTTCTTAATATGGCGATTGATGAGGCGCTAAGTGAATCGATTGGGAGCGGAAAAAGCCCACCAACAATCCGTTTCTATGGATGGACACCCCAGGCGATTTCAATTGGATATTTCCAAAGCTTAGAGCGGGAAGTAGATTTGGAGCGATGCGAAAAAGAAGGGATTGATGTCGTTCGTAGAAGGACCGGCGGCGGCGCGGTTTTCCATGACCGTGAAATAACATATAGCATTATCGGGAAGCAGGAGTTATTTCCAAAAGACATACTTGAGTCCTATCGCGAAATCTGCGGCTGCATCGTAAACGCGCTCGGGATTTTAGGGATTGAATCTGAATTCAAACCCATCAATGATATTATAACAAAAGCAGATGGAAAAAAGATATCCGGAAATGCACAGACACGACGAGGAGGAGTGCTTCTTCAACATGGAACACTTCTTTATGAAGTGGATGTTGATCAAATGTTTTCGGTCCTCAGAGTTCCAGATGAAAAAATAAAGGATAAGATGATCGCTACGGTTAAGGAGCGGGTCACATCTGTCCGGGCACAAAAAGATGTGAGCGAAAGCGAAGTGCTAGATGCCCTTAAAAAAGGATTTTTAAAAGGAAAAGAAACTGTGGAAGAGGAATTGGACGATCGGGAAATCTCTAGGGCTGAAGAGCTGGTACTCGAGAGATATAAAAGAATAGATTGGAATCGGATGCGTTGACTTGCAGCCTTATTGAATCAATCCCAATTCCTTCCCAACTTTCTCAATCTTCTCGATCGCAAAATCAAGATCCTCTTTCTTATGATCCGCATTAATCATCGTCCGTATTCTTGCCTTATCCTTTGCAACCATCGGGAAAACAATCGGTAATGCGTAAACTCCTTCTTCGTATAGTCTCGTGCTCATCTGCCTTGCTTTTCCTGTGTCGTATGTCATGATCGGAGTAATTGGCGTTTCGCTTTTTCCCAAATCAAATCCGAGCGAGAGCAATCTCTTTTTGAAGTATTTTGTATTCCTCCAAAGCTTCCTTACAAGTTTATCATCTTTTTCAAGAAGCTCGAGCGCGGCAATCGATGCTGCGACAGTTGCCGGTCCATGAGCGCCAGTGAGAAGCCATGTCCTCGACTTGTTGAGAAGGTACTTTTTGTTTGTTTTAGATGTGGCGATAAGCCCGCCCATTGTTCCAAATGCCTTGGAGAACGTTCCCATTTCGAAATCTACTCTTCCTTCGAGTTTGAAATGATTTACTATCCCACGTCCGTTTTCGCCAAGAACGCCATCTCCGTGCGCGTCATCGACATACGTGACCGCGTCAAAACGTTCTGCAAGTTCAACTACTTTATCCATTGGAGCGATATCGCCATCCATGGAAAAAACTCCATCAGTTACAATGAGAATTCGATTAGGTTTGTTAGTCTGCCTTGCGGTGATTTCTTTTAGTTTTGTCTCAAGATCCATCATATCGCAATGCTTGTAGATTTGCCGTTCTGCTTTGCTGAGCCTCAGGCCATCAATTATGGAACCGTGATTGAGCTCATCCGAAATAACAAGATCCCCTTCACGGAGAAGTGCAGGA
>JBFYLN010000061.1:0-2874 GCA_041305425.1 Microcaldota archaeon
ATCGGGAAGAAATACGAAAATGAAACAAAATGGTATGGTTTCACAATAAATCGCGAAGAGGGAAATGCCAGATACCAGCAATTCTACAAGGAGTACAATATCAGCCAGAGCCGTGCGGGCGTTCCACAGATCATGGTCAACAAAACGATTCTTTGGGGAAGGTATGAGATCAACGAGTCGCTTGAGAGGATAATCAACGGATCGATTATTATCCGATGAATTAGGTAATTTCTTTAACCTTCATCAACTAATTCAAAATCATGAAAGTCATCCATTTCGACAAGTTCTCAGGAGAGCTAAAGCTCGTTGCCGATACTGTGGACGACCTGTGGCACTTGGAGAAAGTCTTAGGTCCAGAGTCCCGGGTCGAGGGGCATTCGCTTCGAACGTTCAAGGTTGGAAAGAAAGAAGAAAAGAAACATGTATTCATCACGATAGCACTCGAGCGCATGGAGTTCAATAAATCGATAAATCGATTGCGACTGCTTGGGACCATAGTGTCTGGCACTCCGGAAGAATTCGTCCAGGTCGGAAAGCACCATACGATCGAAGTAGGCCTTGGCGATAAGATCAAAATCATCCAGGACTGGAAATCGCACCAGCTCAACCGCCTGAAGGAAGCGGAAAAAGAATCCAAGCGCCCGATGATCCGGATCATTGTTTTGGATGACGAAAAAGCACTAACAGCAATCGTCCGTTCCTTCGGGATCGAATATGGTCCGGAATTCTATTCTTCCACAAGCAAGAAAGATGAGAAACACGAAGAAGGCACGCGCGCGTACTTTGGGAATATCGCATCCGAGATCGCCCGCCATGAAGAAAAATATATTGTCGCAGGCCCAGGGTTCACAAAAGAGAACCTGAAAAAGTTCATATCTCAAAAGCATTCTGACCTGCTTAAGCGGATCATCTGGGAAACATGTTCATACGCTGAGCGGAATGGTGTGAACGAGCTGATGAAACAAGGAGTGCTTGAAAAAGTCATGGGCGAAGAGCGGATCGAGCGCGAGACGAAACTTGTGGATGAGTTAATCACTCAAATCCATAAAGATTCGGGGCTCGCTGCATACGGTTTTGTTGAAGTGAAAAAAGCACAAGAGGTTTTTGCGATAAAGCAGCTTCTAGTTCTTGATGAATATCTGCGGACAGACAAGGAAGCGGAAAACCTGGTTGAGCTTGCTGACAAATCAAAAGCGGAAATAATCATCATTTCTTCTGAAGAAGAGCCTGGCATGAAACTGAAAGGATTCGGGAAGATCGCTGCATTGCTGAAATTCAAAATGCGGGAGTAGGGAATAGGTTTATTATCGTTGTTTGCGAGTATGTGATTTATGGAGATGTGATCCTATGCTTGATATAATTTCCCCTATGCTAAAAGTTGCAGCTGATTCCGGAGCTGCGGGTGCTGGTGCTGCCGCAGGAGTAGCGGCTATGTTTGGATTTATGGGCGTCTTCTGGGCGTTCTACTGCGTTCTGCTTATCTTCATGCTCATAGTTTTCGTGCTATGGCTTTGGATGCTTATCGACTGCCTGCAGCGCAAGGATTTTCCGAACGAGAACGACAAGGTTCTCTGGGCAATCATTATGGTGCTTGGCGGATGGATCGGTGCATTGCTCTATTACTTCCTGGTGAAAAGGAAGATGGATGCGACAGTTATCAGCGAAGGCACGCCTGGTCCTTCTGCATCTGAGCCGGAACCTGAGGCAAGGCCAAAGCGTGGTAGAAAACGAACTTCCACTGTTTAGTGACATTCCTTTATATTCTTTTTCTTTCTTAAATAATTTATCAATGTATAAATTATTGGAGGTGTAGAAATATGGAAAACAAACAAACAAAAGGGTGGTGCGAAATCCAGTGAGGAAGGGGAAGTAAAGGTAGAAGCCGGAACATGTAATTTTGTAACTGATTGTGAAGGAAAATCCGGCAAATCAGGCCGTCCGAATTGTCTTAGCGAAGAAAAGCTCGCAGAACTTCTAAAAGTATATTATAGCAAGCCATACTCCCTGAGAAAGCTCGGCGACATGTTTGGAGTATCGAGAATGACAGTATGGCGATTAGTACAGCAATTTCAATTGAACGAGGTGACAGTATGAATGGATTAGCAACAGTGACGAAACTTGAAACAAAAAACAATCCGACTGCTGGAAAGGGCCGTGTCCAGGAAGTGAAGCCAAGGACGCTTGAAGATGTGCTTTCTGAAAGCAGGAAAAAACCATGCGCATTCAAAAGCTGGAGCGTGATGGTGGATAAGCAGGTGGATGCCGAGCTTTTGAAACGGAAGCTGGACAAAAGCCGTCTTTCCGGCGCAGAGCTCAATGAAGTGCGAAAGGATGTTTTGGCAAATGACCGCGCGTATTGGATGTAACTCTTATGCAGGTCTCCGCACAATCATTTTTATTCTTTTTTCTATAATATCTAACACATGAAAAAACTACAACTTACTCCAAGGACTAACTCACGGACGCTTCCTGAGATCGAACATCTGCTTATGGCATATTTCGATGCGTCTTTCAGGTCAAGGATGGAATGCAACCTGCGGGAAAAGCCGCTAAAAGAATTATCATCGAAAATAGATATCGCGGTATTTTCTTTGGCAAGCATAAATGAAAAACTTAATCCTAAATCATTGCCAAAGGACAAGTCAGCATGGGGATCTGATTTGATTCTTGATGAAAATCTCCGCTTTCAGATCATAGAAGGCAATTTCGAGATCCTCAAGGCAAGGTCTATTCGACTCAATGAGCTTCTTGACCAGAATATGCAAATAAAAGATGAGGATTTCGGGAAGATGCTCGATTCCATTGTGCGCATATGGAGTTTGCGAAATCTGTTGAAAGGAAACAAAAGCGGCAATCCGCTCGAGCTTCCTGAAT
>JBFYLN010000062.1:0-3220 GCA_041305425.1 Microcaldota archaeon
AATCAATTATTTAGCTTTCGCCTCGATGATTGAGGAATCGAAATATCCAGAGGGGGAGACGCGCGCGGTGTTACGCGCGGGGACTGACGGGGCTCCCCTCAACGCCGGGGAGGCTTGGATATCAGCTTCAACATGCGCGAGCTAGCGTATGGCTGGGAGGCCCAGGGGCGGGAGGGAGAGCGCCCGCAAAGCTCGCGGCTGCGCGGCGGATCAGGACGATTCGGGGACGAAGAGGCCGAGGCCGAAA
This sequence comes from Microcaldota archaeon, assembly GCA_041305425.1. Lineage (GTDB taxonomy): Archaea > Micrarchaeota > Micrarchaeia > Anstonellales > Bilamarchaeaceae > CAILMQ01. The sequence continues at coordinate 248 of JBFYLN010000062.1, forward strand.
TGACTAGACTCACCAAGGATAATTGGCCCAGCTACTGGTTCATCGAAATTGATGCGAAGATAATAGCCCAGAGCTACATTCCGTTCACGAGTATCTTTATTTTTTCGTCTGGCCTTGAGACTGCTATGAACTGATACCCATTCAGATTTTAGCTGGCACGTTTTTTCTGGGTCCCTTCTATCGATCCATTGATTATTTGCACTCAAAATCTCTATGCGTTTTGGAATCGGCATTCTTTTTCGTTCCAACAGCTTAGTAGTAATCATTTCCGGGGTCTCCCCCGATCTTTCCCTTCCGTTCTTACGAAAACGCTTTCGGGAAACTGGCGGAACAAGAGAGGTAAGACTTACCCACACTTTATGCTTTTTGTTCGAGAAGGACTCAGGTGGAACCGCATCAAAAGGCAAAGGAAGAAGTCTCAACGGCCACTTTGGAGTGCTGTAATCCCAGAAGATATCTCTTTCTGTCGCTTTTAAAAAAGCATCGATTTCATCCGGAGTAAATGGCGTCTCCCTCCAAACTACCAAGCGAATTGGTTGGCTGTTTGCATCAGGTATAATGGAGAAATAGGCATGTTTATGGTCCACAAGAGGGAGACCATCGGAATCTTTGCCAGAAAGCAGGCTAACTGCCATCCTTTGTTCTGATGAAAGTGATGCAAATGAAGTCTTGTTCTCTCCGGTAATTTGTTTCAATCTCTCCCTTAAAACCATACCTCTGAATCGTTCCGACACTACAACCCATCTTTCTTGAAGAGGAAAAACACGCCCGCCTATTGCAAACTGCAACAAATTTAAGTTGATCGGATATTTTGGGCTGCGTTTTGATGTGGAACTCATTTTAGGGCGATCTGGCAATTTAGCATAAAGCCATGTGGTGCCTGGTGGGATTTCACAATTCTTAATCTTTGGATCTTCCGTGGTTGCAAGAAGAATGTCAAAATTCAGATCCAATCCAGGAATAGGACTTAGAACAGGCACTGCATCTTCAGCTCCACCTGCTGAAAGTCTACATTTAATGCCTGGATTTGATGGTAGGGATTGAACTCGCTTAATTTGAGTCAGTGACTCTGCACGGCCAAAATACAAGATTCTGGTAACCAATGCATCTAATAATTCGAAGTCTATTTCTTCGAGACTTGGCCATACCCAGTAGATCATTGTATCCGGAGAAATCGTACGATAATGATCCTCATTTAAAGTCGTCTTTGTTGTTTTAAACGCTGCGGCTTTTGCGGAGGCATCAGTCCAGGCAACTTCAGTAGGAAGGTACTGTTTGATTGCAGTGCAAATCCAACTTAGCTTCGGTAGATAGAACTCTGGAGGGGACCGTGCTAGATCATTAAGCAACTTTTCCAGTCTCGTTCGATCTGTATCTCCTGTTTCTCTGCTCAACTGGAACCATCTGAAAGATAGAGCACGCAAAAGTCTCCAGGGGGATGGAGGCCACTCACCGTAAGGATCGCCAAAAGCCCCCTGATTCCAGCGCGTAGCATGAAAACGTCCTAATGGGAATTTTTGTTCCAGGTAGAGAGGCATCCTTCAAACCTCGGTTTTCTCGGCCCCTTTGACATTGCTATCATTTGTCTCTGATTCTTCTTCTTTCCCTACCTTAAATAACGCGTCCGCTGGGTAATAGACTGGGGTGATCTTATTACTTTCTTTAGTAAAACCACATCCATTTAGAGCCTCACGTATATTTATTTCAGGCATGGTCTCCCCATAGCTTGTTGTTTCAGTTCTCACAGATTTTGTTTGGCATTGCAGGCGGCAGTTGCTCCGGAACGCAAATGGCTGCGCCAATAGACGAGATATCTTCCACAAAGCCAACTCAAGGAGCAGGCGCTTTTGGCCTCCATTCAAACCAACCTCATTATCCCGTCCATACGAGCGCAAAAGTGCTAAGTCTATTACAAATATCGCTCTTATGTCTTTGGCCGTCTCTTCGTCTACGGAAAATATAGGTTGTCCTGAGGTTGTTTTACCAAGTGGATCGAATTTAACCCCTGCGCTATTAACTCTCTTTGCTCCAAATGCTTCCATATGCGCAGTCAGCATTCGATTTATTTTTATTTGTTCTTTAGCAAATAGGACTCCATGAATAAGTGAGTTCGGATCGTAGTTAAATATCGTAGTGAGGATGGATGGCCAATTTTCTGGATAAGTAAAGTACTTTTCATTCTTTTTAATCTCAGTTAGTTCAAACTTCCTTCGAAGTATTGATCTGAAATTGGTGCCATTCCAATAATGAGATAAATTGCTGGCTTTCTTTTTCCCCTTACCTTTATCCTTTTCCTTGTCCTTAGATTTATCATCTATCTCATTCCATTGAGGATCAATTAAACCATCAAGGAAATAATCTGATGCAATGCGATGTCCCTCTCGTAGAGTACTTGTGACCGGTCGGTCATGTTTGTCGTCTTTGTCCAAGGTTATACTTTCTTCATTTGACGCGAATTTCCTATCAGTTACGCAAATGACGTAAGGTAGACCATCAAGATCTGGCTGAAGGGCAACATCATGCGAATTAACGAGGCAAACGGTCTCTAAATGATTTGCCATGCTAGCCGCACTATCCACGATGCAAACCTTTTCGATATTGTTCCCACCGCGTGGTGCATCGTATATCACGTGACCAATCTGAGGAAATCCAGCCGGCTGGAAACGATCGTCTCCACTAACGGGAGTCAGATGTGCTTCAATCATCAGGCAAACTGGACCATCTCTTTCTAACAAGGCATTGATTTCTAGTTTTGGTTCCGTTTTATCATTCATTAAATTCAGCTCCTATTATATTTTTTATATCTTTTCTAAGGACTGCAACCAGCGATCACGAATGGAGTATACATCTCTAAGTGCCAGAGGAATTAGCAGTGCTGCGGCAAGACGTGATCCCGATGAATCAGACGGAATTGGCCTAGCAGAGGTTACTCGTCCTAAGGCCTGTATACGCGAAATCGCAAGTTCGACAGCG
>JBFYLN010000063.1:0-3113 GCA_041305425.1 Microcaldota archaeon
ACGACAAATGTCACTGGCAACTTTACTGGAAACGCTACCGGAAATATGATCATAAATGCAAACGCATCAAATGCGAGCACGGGAAATGGGAGCACGACTGGACAGGAAAAAAATGTTTATGTATGCCCCGGAGCGCTGGTGCCGTTTATCTTGATGACGATAGGAATTGGGATTGTTATATTTAGAAGAAAATAAATTATTTTATCTTAGAAAAATAATAACCAAGCAACAGGAAACATTGCCCGAATATTTCAAAAAGGAATATAATTAGGATCCATTTTTCTTTTTTCTCTCCACAATTTATTTTGGGCATCTACATAGGAACTAAGAAAATCTGCTTGTTGTTTAGACCAAATTTCATTTGGTGTTTTCTTTACATATTCAGCTTCAGCATCAACTCTTTTTAGGGATTCTCGAAGTCGGTTTTCTTTTTCTTTATTTAATTCTTCAAGATCAACCATGAACATCACATCTAAACCTTTATCCTCATCCAATCCTTTGCAGCGACCGTATCGATCTCGCAGCCATGCTCGATCTTCTGCGCTTCCAAATCAGGGTCAGCGCGGATCATCTTAAGGCCAAAATGGGTGAGCACGGCTTTTTTCGGCTTTGCGATCTTTAGGAGATTGATCGCATCATTGCTTTCAAGATGGTCCGGGATCCCATCGGAAAATGGCTTAAGGACATTCACGATCAAAAGGTCGCAGCCAATAAACTTTTCAGCAAGCCCTTCAAACCAGTTTGTGTCAGATGTGTACCCGATCACCTGGCCATCGATGTAAAGTTTGAAACCAAAGGTGCTTGGTTCATCATGTTTTACCTGAATGATTTCAATTTCGAATTTTCCTTTTCTTGTTGTAAATGTTTTCCGCTCGCCAAATTCTGCTGCATATATTTCCTTTACATGCTCCTGATGATATTTGGTTATCGGATGGTCACCAGCTTCGCCAAGGGAATTTTTACTGGCAATTAAAGCGCCCCGAACATCCAATGCAAAGCGCGACATCCCTTCAATCATCAGGTTCGCATCATTGCAATGGTCTACATGCGAATGAGTTATGATAATTGCGTCTAAGGTTAACGGATCTTCCCTGATTTTAACTGAATTCAAAAGCCCGCCAGGGCCAGGGTCAACATGAATATTCGCAGAAGCGGAATTGATCCTGAATCCTCCAGTCTTTCTGATTTGACGGATCAGGTTAACCCTGCCGCCGCCAGTTCCCAAGAAAACGATTTCCATAAATGAGTTATGAAGGCAAGATATTATATTCTCTATATACAGAATTTACTAAAGACTTATATGCTTGAAACCATTTGGCAGAACATGCATTTTTCCCCGCTGCAAGGCTCTTTGCATGAAATGCATTCGCCAAGTGAAGACAATGCATTTTTTGAGTTATTCGTAACCCGTTCTTTTTCCATTTTAAGATAACTCGCAAGTATCTTGAATTTTGTGCCTGGATAAAGCTCTTCAAGCTCATTCAACTGCCTGCGGATCGTCTGCCGGAATGCATTATGAGCATACGGGCATTCGCGGTGGTCGATTTTTATGACACGTGCCATCGCATAAATCGCTACTTCTTTTTCAGGAGTGCGAAGCAGTGGTCGGATACGCGGGATGAAAGCGTCATTGGTTGTGGTTGGAGAAATGTATCTCGCATTCCGTTCGGTTTCATTTTTCATGATGTTCATCAAAACAGTCTGCGCAAGGTCATCCAGGTTATGCCCAAGGGCGAGCTTGTTTGCGCCAAGGCCTCGGGCTGCGCGATTAAGAAGCGTACGCCTAAAAATCCCGCAATAGGAACAGGATCGCGATTGGTCGGTTTCCAGTATCGAGTCTAGGGTCTTGCCGATTTTGTTTTTGAAAGAGACCACATGGTGTTCGATTCCGAGTTTTTTCGCTTCTGCTTTTGCAATCTTTAGCGTAGCGCTGCGGTATCCGGAAATACCTTCATCGATTGTAATTGCGATTAGTTCCATTGGCAGATCGCTTGAAAGTTCATGAAGACAATTGAGAAGAACCGTACTGTCTTTTCCACCAGAAAGCCCAACGGCTATCCGATCCCCTTTCTTGATCATCCCGAATTCGCGGATTGTTGAACGAAATCGCTTATCGAACATCTCGATGAAATGTTTTGCACAAAGATGATTATCGACGTAATGGAGGAAGATGATTGGCGCCTGATCGCATTTTGAGCATTTCAATGATTGTTGCATATTACGTTATCCCTCTTAACCACTAAAAATTCTTATCCTCCAAAAATGACTTTAATGATTTCAACCTTATCCGTACTGCTTATTTCTGTTGTTTCAGGCGCCAGTTTCCCATTTATTTTTACAACGACTTCTTCACGCCGAATCGAAAGTTTCTTGAGAAGTTCGCCGATTTGCCCCTGATGAAACACATTCTTTTTTTTGCCATCAATGAAAACCTGCATAAATGATTATTATGCCAAGCAATATAAATTTTGTATGCATAATCCTAAACTGGGTGGAATTATGCCAATAACAAAGGTATTTGGTAGGGAGATACTGGATTCACGGGGAAACCCGACAGTTGAAGTCGATGTTTTTACCAATAACGGCTCTGGCCGGGCATGCGCTCCAAGCGGTGCTTCGACCGGAACGCATGAGGCACATGAGCTCCGTGATGGTGGGGTACGCTACGGGGGGAAGGGCGTGCAAAGGGCAGTAGAAAATGTAAATACAAAAATCGCCCCTGCACTTATTGGAATGACGGTTGTTGACCAGGATGTGATTGATTCGAAATTGCTTAGCCTGGATGGGACTCCGGGTAAATCAAAGCTTGGTGCGAACGCGATTGTCGCAACTTCAATGGCAGTGATGAGGGCAGCTGCATCTGAAAAAGGAAAGGAGCTTTTCCAGATTCTTGGGGGAGAAACTCTTCCGAAAGCGATGTTCAATGTGATCAACGGCGGAAAGCATGCAGGCAACAAGCTTGCGATGCAAGAGTTCATGATCATTCCGGAAGCAAAGACATTTTCCGAACGATTGAGAATGGCAAGCGAAATATATCACCAGCTTGGAAAAGAGCTTGAGACTGCATTTGGATCAGCTGCTCGGAATGTTGGCGATGAAGGAGGATATGCGCC
>JBFYLN010000064.1:0-7656 GCA_041305425.1 Microcaldota archaeon
ATTCTTGCCATGGGCAAAAGATGTGGATAAAGAATTCTACGAAAAATTATCCAACGAGATGAGGAAATATCGGAAAGACCTGCCGGCTTTTTAAATGTTTTAACCTTCATTTATAATATATGATAAAGAAATCATTCTTTTTTCTTGCACTTTTCACGATCCTTTCCTTCGCTTCCATCAACCTCACGCTCTATTACGGCGAGGGCTGCCCGCACTGCGAGCGGACGACGCAAACGCTTTTCAAATTGTCAAATATCTACAATCTCTCGATTGTAGGCAAAGAAGTCTATTCTATACCTTCGAACAACCAGGAAATGCTTGAAGCGTACCTGCGTTTCGGAATGGACCCTTCCAAAGGCGGTGTCCCAACAACGCTTGTCGAGGACCGAACGCTTGTTATTGGCGAAATAACGAAAGAAAGATGGCAGGAAATCCTTTCAGCATGCCGCGATTCCGGATGTAAAGAAGGGGTATACACACAGGATTCTTTTTCCGAATCAGGAAGCATCGAAAGCGCGCTTTTTGGGGCAGCGATTGTCGATTCGATAAACATGTTCAAGATCGCGTTGATCATTCTGCCTCTTGGCGTATTGATATTGTCCAAAGGCATGAAGCAGATCGTCTGGTCCGGAATCATTTTCAGTGCTGTATTGGGGGTTGTATTTATCTTGTTTAGCTTGGGCATAATGCACTCTTCTTTAGATCTTCAGCTGACGACTTCATTCATTTTCTTTGTCATAATCGCCGCGCTCGTATTATCCATCCTTGAGGTTCATGTATTCTTCACAAAAAAAGACCTTCTAAGGCGCGAGATCCCCAATTTCTTTTTGCTTGTGGCGTTAATCGCAATCCCGAGCGGGTATTTCCTGCTTCCTCCTGCTTCGGGTTTTTCCATGCTGATGCTCTCAGCATTGAATGGCTCGAAAATTTCGAATGGGGTATCCCTCTCATTGCTGTTTACTTTGGTTTCTTTTGTCCCTTCATTCCTGATAACGATGGCGATCTATCTCGGGAAAGCGAATGCGGAATCGGCAAAAAAAGATAAAGAGCCATCGGCGTACATGGTGCATCTTGTTTCCGGGCTGGTTCTATTCGCGTTATTCATGATCATGCTTGTACAGATGTTCGGGGCTTGATTTGATCCCAACACATACCAAATTCTTTTATATCCATTAGAGCAGAATACATCTCATGCAAAAGTTCTTCGATGACATTCCTCCTGAAGTCTATATCATAACGCGGGAGGAGGTGCTGCTTCCTGATTTCTTGCCAGATGAATTATTGCATCGGAATTCAGAACTCCAGACAATCGCATCGGCAATAAAGCCGCTCTTGCGCAAGCAGGATGGGGACCATCTCCTTATCCATGGGAAATCCGGGACTGGAAAAACTTCTTGCGTGAAATCTATTCTGAAGCAGCTCACCGAACACTCGATGGCAGTCTTGCCGGTTTATGTGAATTGCTGGGAGAACCCAACCAAGGCCGCGATATACGCAAGGATTATCGAAACCATGCAGCTTCCTGTTCCCCGCCGCGGGCTTGGGGCAGACGAATTATTCGATAAAGTCCTCCAGTATGTGAAACATTATTCCAAACCTGTTCTTTTGGTTTTGGATGAACTTGATGGCTTGGAGCAGCAGGAGCTTCTTTATGTGATTGCGCGCGCTAATGAGAAATCTGGCATCCTGTTTGGCATAATTGGGATCACAAACAATCCCGCATTTCTTTCCAAACTCGATCCGCGTACGCGTGGCTCGCTTCATTTCTCCGAACTCGCATTCAAGGAGTATTCGCAAGATCAGTTATTTGAAATATTGAAAGAGCGGGCAGTGATCGGCCTGGCCCCGGCTTCCTTTGATGAGCGGCTTTTGCATAAAATCAGTGCAAGCGTGGATGAAGGTTCGGCGAGGGTAGCCCTTGAGCGTTTACGCAAAGTCGCCAAGCATGCAGAGCGCTCTGGGAAAATGAAGATATCACTTCAGGACCTTGCGGATTGTGAGGATGAATCTTTCGGACCGAAAATACGCCCAGGCGCTGCACTCACGGATTTCGAGCTCTTAGTTGTGGCGAAATTGCGTGAAGGGGAAAAGAACACGGACGAGTTATATTCATCGATGAAATACGAGCGATCAAAGCGCCAGTTCATGAACTACCTTTCGCAGCTTGAGAAAAAAGGGATTATCTTGATGAGCGAACAGGTTTCGCAAAAAGAGGAAGGCAAGTTTTGTTCTAAAGTTTGCAAATTGAAACAAAATCGGTTTTCGAATTAATTCGCGAACCTTTATAAATTTTTCATACGAATACCGACTGTTTACCATATCCCCTGGTTATATTCCCAGGGGCTTCACTAAGCCGGCCTTCTTCCCCTTTCCTTTTTCTATTTCCAAAAGGGTTTCTGGGCCGGCTATCCTTTTTCTGATCCAATTGATTGTCTTGAATTTTCCGCTAGCAGTATCTCTTTAATTTTCTCAATGCTAGGCACCACTCCTTCAAAAATAAGTTTTCCGTTTATTATCAGTGCCGGCATGTAATGAACATCATAAGCAGCCATTTCTCTAACTCCTGCTGCCACTCCGATGCTCGCCTTGATCCCCAATTCAGTTATCGCGGTTGCAAGCGAGTTCTCAAGCTGCCTGGTTTCTGTACCAAGTCCTCCTACTATGACGATATCCATAATCTTTGGATGTGGATAGACGCGAATATAAACATTTCCAAACCAAGAAAAAGTTATGTCAATCAAACCTTATCGAATCGCGCTCTTTGCGTTAATTGTTATTTTTCTGGTTGCGATCGTTCCGACCTTCTCGAATAACATTGCGTATTTGCTCAATCCTGGTTCGCTCGCATCGCTCGCATCCGGGCAATGGCCCGTTGTTCTAATTTGGATTGTGGTGTTTTCGACATTCTCACTCTTTTTGGTTTTCCCGAGAAAACGCGGCGAGTTTAGGAAATACAAGGGTGCATATATCGCTTATATCGTAGCGCTCTTCACCGAAATGTTCGGATTTCCATTGACGCTTTATTTACTGTCCGGATTCCTTCCGCATACAAATGCAGCGCCAGTTATCCCATACACGGTTTTCAACTTAAGTTTCCTCGGTGTCGAGTATGAGCTGATGCTCACTTCATTGATCGCTGGATTCGTTTCGATTATCGGTGGCGCGTTGATAATCCTTGGATGGAAGCAGATATATAATGCAGAAAAGCTTGTCACTGATGGGATCTACAAATACTCTCGCCATCCGCAATATGTCGGTATGTCCATGGTCATCCTTTCCTGGATGTTTGCCTGGCCGACTATTCCAACAACAATCATGGGAGCGGTACTGCTTGTTGTCTATTACAAGCTTGGTAAAACAGAAGAAAAAGAATTGGAAAAAGAATTCGGAACCCCGTATATCGAATATATGAAAACGACTCCAGCATATATCTGATTTTTTCTTTTTCCAATATCATCATTCAATAAACATTATTCACTTTCTTTTTCCATTCATTGAGCAACTCAAGGTTTTCTTTTCGCAATACATTCCCCTTTATTCTTACTGGCACTCTGCTCTCCTGTTTCAATCTCCTGTTTGTAAGAGGAATTTCCGAAAACCCGATCCGTTTTGCGTCCCGAATTCTTGTCCCGAAAACAATGCGCTTGAATTTCGCCCAGTGGATTGCTGAAAAGCACATGGGGCATGGCTCAGTCGTTGAATAGATGGTGCAGCCTGAAAGATCGATCGTCCGAAGCTTCCTGCATGCTTTTTGAATCGCGTTAATTTCCGCATGCGCTGTGGAATCGCAGTTGCTATACACAATGTTGTGCGCAACTACTATCACTTCCCCGTTCTTCACAATGCACGCGCCAAATGGTGCTTCCTTTTCCTCTACGCCTTCCCGCGCTTTTCCGATCGCGAGCTTCATGAATTTTTCATCTTCGTCCATAGATACTCCTTACTTAGCGAAGGTATAAATCCTTTTTCTTCCCCACTATATCCGAACACATATGAAAAAGAACGACCTTTTCCTTATCGTAAATGGAATCATTTCCATCATTCTTGTCGCGTTAATCCTGAATTACGTTGGAGTAGGGGATGTCATCCAATCCCTTTCAAACCTCAATTTCTTTTTTCTTGCGCTTTCCATGTTCTTTCTTTTTTTAATGGACCTTTTAATGAGCTACCGGATCATGATCCTGCTCAACCACATTGGTAACAAGCTAAGCTATCTCAATATCCTCAAAGCGCATTTTGTCGGTATGCTTAGTGCGGATTTTACTCCAGCACGAAGCGGGTATTTTCTGACAGCTGGAATTTTACATTACAAATACAAAATCCCTTCTGAACAGGCAATGGTTTCCATCTTCGGGCCGCAGATATTCGATTTTACACTGAAGCTTTTTGTAGGTACTATCGCCGTGATTTATGTGCTTTACCATTTTTTGGGCCCAAAAGACGGATGGATCATAATTACTGGTTCGGTGTTCATGTCGATCATTGTAAGCACAATGGTTCTTCTGCTTTTTTCCAAGCGGTTCTTGGGAATGTTCTCATTTGCAAATCGCATACCGGTCGTTTCGAAAATATTCGCATTGTTTGGCCGCATGCAGAACACTTCGCATGTTGTGGTAAGCAAAACCCCTCAGCTCATAACAATCATGCTTTTTTCCTGGACAACCAAATCCCTTTCCTGGTATTTTGCAGCTAAGGCGGTTGGGATAACGATCAATGCGGAATTTCCCGAGCTATTATTCTATTTTTTCCTCCAGCCGCTTGTGACGATGTTGGAGTTCATTCCCACACCAACGATAGCTGGTCTGGGTTTAAGTGAAGGCGGAACAACGCTGATTTTCTCTTTATTTGGGATCCCCACTGCTGCAGCTGCGACATTCGCTTTATTAGTCCGATTCAAGACAACGTTTGTGCATCTGATAGCTGTGCCTGAAGCGATTGCTACGATACGGCAAAAACAAGATGAAAAACTTGACCATTAGACTCTCACTGCATAAGTAACCCGATAAATGCACTTCCCGTCCTTCCTGCCAAACAAGCTCCGCGATATCGCTGGCTTCAAGTTGAATTTGTACAATATCGCCGCAGCCTCTTTCGAGCTTCCGACAAAAAGGTCAAGGCCTTCATGCTTTTCCTCGATCTTTGATACAAACGTCCTTCTGCTCAGCGCATGCTCTATGCGGGAAGCTTCCTTTCCAACCTTGTCATGCTCGCCGCGGATCTGCACTATCGCCTCGTAATATCCGCCTGAGGACCGCGTGCAGTTCGGGCAAATGTTCACGATCTTCTCTATATCAACTGTCCGTTCGACTGTAGCCTGTTTTCCATTCTTCTCAAATATGAACTTACAAATCCCGGTATCAATATCGCATTCCGCATTAACGAAATCCCCTTTGCATTTCTCAATGACATACTCGCTGATCTTGCTGCGGTGCAGCTGCTGCCATACGCCTTGGAGCATCATCGAATTGCAGCGTTTGCAGACTTCGACTTTAATGCCTTTGGGCAGTTTAACGTTGAATTTATAACAATCAATGCAGAATGCTTCGACGAACTCCTTAGTGTCTGAATCCTTTCCGCACTTTGGGCATATAAGCATAATATTAAATATGGCTCATTCGATATAAAAAACGATATGAAAAACAATATCAAGTCCGCAGTGAGCCTAACAGGGTATTTTTTCTCGCTTCCTCCGGCACATTTCTTCATGATCGGCATGCTAGCGCTGTCCATATTATTTGGCCTTGCGATCAATTTTGGCAAATACAGTGGAATCGAACTGCTTCGTGTCGGGGTGATAGATGGTTTCCTTTTGCTTGGCCTTCCAGCGTTTCTTTCTACGGCTGTGATGTGGATCATGATTCGCAAGACGCCCATCAAGCGGATTGTGGCAGTATCATTCACAGGGGAGCTGATATACGCATTCGCATACCTCGCCAGCCTGCTTTTAACCGACGTGAACACATTCGTTTCTGAGCTAACCCTGCTTGTTGGCGCTGCGATCGTTTTCGTCCTATGGTATGCTATCGCACGATTGGTTTTCCTGCTCAAATACCGGGCCATCCTTTTTGCGATCGTCCAATTATTATTCTATCTCGCATTCATGGTGAACAGCCACGTGTTCATGCTCAGCAATGAGCCGATCAATTCCATCACCAAATTCTACGTCGCTTCGTTCATATTATTCGGGGCAGTGTACATCTTCTTTTTGATAATCAATGCGCCGATGAAAAAAAACTTCGGCTTCAGCTCAACTGACGCGATATCTCTTTTCGTCAGCCAATGGCTATACAAAAACAAGGATCTGGAAAAGGCTTTTGAAGCGGTTGGTTCCAGGGTGCGTACGCTTGTCACAATCATGGGATTTGAGAAGGAAAATGGAAAGAAGATATTTTTCGTCAATCCGCTTGTGCATTTTGGGCCCTTCGGAAACCTCGGAGGGAGCGAATTCTCCTGGCTGATTTCGGACGAGCTTGAGCGGAAATACAAGGCAGATGCATTTGTTTTCCATGGGACAGTCACCCATGATCTTAATCCAGTTTCGGCATCGCAGATGGAACATATAATCGCAGCTTGCGATGATTGTATTGCCAATTCAAAATTTGTGGATTCCCAGGTTTCATATCTATCAGGGAAAGAATCCGAATGCAGGGCACAAGGGCTGATGATCAACAAAAGCGCTTTAATCGGTTTGAGCCGGGCGCCATATGTGACCGAAGATATCAATCTCGGCCTTGGGCTCATGCTCATGAAAGAAGCAGAGAAAAAAGTTGACATTGCCATGGTGATTGACCAGCATAATGCTGAAACAGGTGAGATCACAAGCTTTGAGCCTGGAGATATTGTCGGATACAATTATATGAAATCCATCGAAGATGCGCTTTCCACATCCGTAAAATCAAAATCCAACAAGCTAAAAATCGGGATTGCAAGGCGGGATCCTGTAACGAGTGTGCTTGGGAAAGCAGGAATAAAGATCGCAGCCATTTCCTCATCGCCAGAACATGTCATCATCCTCATCGATTCCAATGGGGTGACACCCGAATTTCGCGATTCGATCGAGGCGAAAGTCAAGTCGCTTGGAAAATCCATGGGCCGTGAATTTGTTGTCGGAATCTGCACAACTGATACGCACCAGACAAATATGGTCCGGGGCGTGTTGAATCCTATGCATGAAGAAGACGCGATTCTCAATGATATTTTGTCCGGAGTTGAGGAAGCTGCCAAAAATATGTCGAATGCAAAATTCTTTTCCGCCAAGAAATGGTTTGATATCGATGTGATTGGCGCCAAGCAATCGATCGAGATCATATCTACTGTGAATTCGATTGTCGCTGTCGCGAAGATAACCTTGCCGCTGATTTTGATCGGTGCGCTGTTGCTTCTGTTCGCTGTGCTCACGAGGATTTGAACTGGGTTCTAAATATTATAAATTTTTGTATTATAAACTTTTGTATTATTTTTTAATACGTTTTAGTATAATACGTCCACGTATTATACGTTTCTGTATTATTCTCCTTTCCCTTCGTCAAGACAGGACACCGGACACGCAACACAGGACACAGGAAACTGATCACTGTCCACCCAACTAAGCCCCGCAAACCATCCTCAAAACATCCCTTATTCCCGGAGCGAATCCCATTATCATCAGGACGAGCG
>JBFYLN010000065.1:0-4017 GCA_041305425.1 Microcaldota archaeon
GCTCTTTCAACGGAGATGGAACATTTTGGTTTGGCATTCCTTGCGCATGAATTAAGCAAAACGGGCATAACTGTTCAGAATGGGCTCATCTCCGTTGAAAGAGCGAAATAAAGCGAACGAAGCGCTTTCACTCGCTCTTCATCTCCTTCCATATAAAGAGATTCCTTGGATGAGTTCGCCCCATGGTGGACTTTCAGGCCCAGTTCGCTAGACGATGATGAAAGCGCGTCAATGATCGCCCTTGATGATTGGATCACCGGCCAGTTTCCATCTTCAGTAAATTCAAATCCTTCATTTAACCAAAGTTCCTGGAATTTTTTCAGGTCTTTCTTGTCCGTTGCGCTCCAACAACCCATCCTCTGCCTCGCGACCGCACCGTCTGCGATGCTTGCTGTAGCGATGACCTGGTCTCCGATATCGATAAAAGGCCGCTCAATTTGGCCATAGCCGCGCTCGCTTATGATAATGCCACCGCATGTTCCTGCGCGTATAACATTGATCCCTTTTGCTCTAATCGGGATACCATTTACAATATATCCGTCTTCCCTTGAATTCACGAGCGCTTCCCATGCATTGATATCCTGAGCTGACATGCCCATCTGAGTTTCAAGGATCGTAAGAGGCAATGGTTTGCCTTCATGCTCATATATTCCAAGTGCGACATTGACTCTGCCTGCAGAAAGCGCCATCACCTGGCCAACAATCATTTCGATGTTTGAATATATTTTTTGATCATATAATTCGGAATCGAACCAATTGAGCAGTCTCGAGACAAAAAATAACGGCTTGAGATATTCTCCTCTTTGCATACGCTCATGCTGATTGCGGAGGAAACAGGTCAGACCGGATAAGTCTGGATCCCGTGATGTTGAGATCGTGTGGCTCCTGATTGTACTTTTAAGAATAACCTGCTTTTCTTCATCACTGATAAGAATTGGCACCTTGTCAAGAAGCAGGTATTCTTTGAGAAGCGATGTGGATGCTAAAACCCGTCTCCTATCCCCGACAACAATCAGATTCGGCGGCATCATGCCTTCGTTCTCTCTCAGGTATGGAATGTCCTTCCATTTTCCGCTCTCTTTCGCGATTGATATTGCGGTGTGCTGCCCGAGAACCAATGGTCGTTCCAATTTGAAGCCTTTGAGTTGTTTTGACATGTTTCCATCTCCGCCGGTATGTTGTTATGTATTTGGTATGAAATAACTAGAATAATATATAGTGTCCCTAAGTATTTAAATCTGTTGGTCTGAGTTAACCACTGACAGATTACCAATAAACTAGTAGATACCTATTTATTTGTAAGAGAGAAGTAAGAAAGCATGACGATAAGCAAAGCAAGCGAAAGCAAAGGCATGGTTGGCAATGTTGCGGATGCGATGGAAAAACTCAAATCCGGAAGCATGGTCGTCCTGTTCGACGGAGAGGAACGCGAAGGGGAAGCTGACCTTATTTTTCACGCGAGCTTTGCAAGCCCGGAGAATATCAGGAGATTGCGGAAGGACGCAGGCGGCCTCATTTGCTTATCGCTCGATTCCGAATTTGCGCATCGCCTCGAGCTTCCATTCTATTCTGATGTATTGTTGGAATCGAGATATTCAGTAAAGGAAATGGATTGCAAGAAAGCAGCGTATGGCGACAAGCCCGCGTTCGCGATCCCCATAAACCACAAAAAAGTTTATACCGGGATCACGGATAATGACCGCTCGCTTACGATACAGAAGATGGCAGAATTGTCTTTAACTAAGGAGGATGCCAAGACAATACATAAGAAGTTCGTGACAGACTTCTACTCGCCCGGACACGTATTTTTGCTAATCGGGCGCGGGATTGAAAACCGGAAAGGGCACACTGAACTGACACTCGAGCTCGCGCGGCTTGCAGGTTTGAGCGGAACGATGGTATTGTGCGAGATGCTAGGCGTTGGAAAAGCTTTAAGCAAAAGTGATGCGAAGGAGTATGCAAAGAAGAATGGTTTTGCATTTCTAGAAGGAAAAGAATTGTTTTAGGGGGAGAAAGAACTATTTTAGGAGGAGATAAACTATGGCAAAAATAAAAATTGGAATTGTTGACACGATGTTCTCGCGAGTTGATATGGGCGCAATCGCAATTGATGAGTTGAAGAAGAAGTTTCCGGATGTTGAGATTGTACGGAAGACAGTTCCAGGAGTAAAGGATCTTCCTGTGGAATGCAAGAGACTACTTGATGCAGGGAGCGGTCTGCCTGATGCAAGTTGCGATTCTTGTCTTGCGCTCGGGATGGTTGGCGGTGCTGCAGTGGATTCGGTTTGCGGACATGAGGCATCTCTAGGAATACAGCAAGCGAAGCTCATGACGAACAAACATATCATCGAGGTGTTTGTGCATGAGAACGAGGCATGGAGCGGAAATGAGTTTTTGGAGATTTGTGAAAATCGGATCCGGAAACACGCGCATAATGCGGTTTTGATTGTGAAGGATCCGGATAGTTTTGTCAAGAATGCTGGAAAGGGAATCAGGCAAGGGAAAGAGGATGAAGGAGCGATTGATGAAGAGTTGGAAGGGGAGTCGAATGAAATCGGAGTCGCAGTCATTGTCGCAGATTTCAATTCTGAGATCACAGATGTGATGGAGGAGAAAGCACTCGAGACGATCAAGACGCTAGATGCCAGGCTCGTGAAAACAATTCGGGTCGCTGGTGCATTTGAAATCCCGCTCGCAGCCAAAAGATTATTGATGGACAAAAAAGTGAATGCGGTTGTGGCACTCGGCGCGGTTGTAAAAGGGGACACTGCGCATGACGAAGTGATTGTGAAGAATACCGCTCGCGCGCTCCAGGATTTGTCGCTCGAATTCCGGAAACCGATCGGCTTGGGAATAATCGGTCATGATGCGGATTACGATGCTGCTGAAGAGCGCGCGGAAGGATATGCGGAACGGGCGGTGAAGGCGGCAGTCGGGCTTGCGCAATCGCTTCGGGAATCAGTTTAAAGGGATGGATATGCAGGCCTATTGATGTTATGACTGGGGAATAATTATGAAAAAAATAGCTGAGGCTTTTCTACCCACAAGATATGGAAGGTTCAAGATACATGCTTTTACTGATGATGGAAACGGAGAACATATCGCTCTGGTAAGATGTGAACACCCGCCGCATGATGGGATGCCGGTTCGAGTTCACTCTAGGTGTTTGACCGGGGATACGCTAACATCAATGCGCTGCGATTGCCGTGACCAGCTTGAAGCGGTGATGAAATTCTTCGAGGACAAGAAATGCGGAATGTTGATCTATCTTGACCAGGAAGGAAGGGGGATAGGGCTTGCGAATAAGATCAAGGCATATGCTTTGCAGGATGAAGGGATGGATACTGTGGAAGCGAACGTGCACCTTGGATTCGGGGAGGATTTGCGGGACTATAAGATTGCTGCAGACATTCTCAAGAGCTTCGGGATTAACGAGATCAAACTGTTGACGAATAATCCGAAGAAGATTTCCGATCTTGAGAGGCATGGGATAAAAATTATTGAAAGGATTCCACTTGTCACAAAGCCCAACAGATACAATAAGAAATACCTGGAGACGAAAAGGGAAAAGATGAATCATATATTGGATTGATCCAAGGTAATTGATGAATTGTTAATAATTAGTTAACAAATGTTAATATTAAAAGGTTAACGCTTGTTAATACAGTTATGCATATAACCGAAGAATCGATCGCCAATGCAATATTCGGATCAAAGGTGAAAAGAAAGATTCTGCAGTTTCTATTTTCAAACCAATCACCGTTAAGTGAGCGGGAGCTTGCAAAAGTTATCGGAACAAGCCATGTATCAGTAAATAAAGTAATGAAACAGCTTGAGGCAGTCAACGTAGTTAAAAGCACCCGAATCGGCAATTCAATTACCTGGCAGCTTGATGACAAATCCTTCGCTCATAGGTATATTGGTTTGGTAATCGGAGGTATAGACAGAACTCCTATAGATTATATCAAGAGAAAAGTAAGAGATTCGGTGAACCTCGTTAATCATGTACTTGAATTT
>JBFYLN010000066.1:0-3344 GCA_041305425.1 Microcaldota archaeon
CTCAAAACGCTCCTGGGATTACGTACAAATTGCCGCCTTCTACAATCATCCTGCACTTTGCCGGATCAGCGTTTGCTGGGCGTTGTCCAGGCGCTTTGAATATATTCTGATAGGTGCCATCCCCGATCATGAACCACAATGCCAGCGCAACCTGCTCCTGCAATAAATCATCTCCGTTGCGGATTGCATAGCAGTATGCATCAGAATTGTAGTCAAAGTAATATGCTGGTCCAGACGTAATATTATAAGCATAGTCTACAAGGCTCCAAGGCTTTCCGCTAAAAACAATGTCAAAGTTTCCAGCTTCAAGTTTAGCATATGCATCAGGCGGGGCAACAGATATTACTGGGTTGTAGCCAAGCCTTTTTGCAATCTCCTTTGCAATTGCTTTTTCAAGTTGTCCATTGAACGGAACAGCCACTCTTAACGGAGGAAGGGGCGTGTTCGCTCTTGCTACACTGCTCCCAAACATGGCCGCTCCTGCCAATCCTGCTCCAACAGCACCAATGAACTGGCGCCGATTCATACCGCTTCTATTCATGTTTCTCATATTTACACCTCATTTCTTGTTTTTTCTTTTTCTCTCCTATACCAACAAACCAAAAACGATCGGTTTTACTGTCCGTTCCACGCGTCTCCTGCGCATTTCTTCCTTCACCGCTATCCACATCATTTCTCCGACAGCGCCCGCTTATCTTCATACATCGGATTTCTTCCGCGGTGAAAAAGACAAAATCTTTCCGCCACGTTTAAAGTCCCGTATGAAACCGTTAACGCTTCGAAATCTTTTTTCAGTTAAAGTTTATAAACCTTCTTATGTTTTTTTACCAAATATTTGCACGTCTGATGAAAAAAAACAGATTCGTTTTCACTTCGGAGAAAATTAGGCTCATTTCCGCTCGCGTTTTGCATCCGCCCTTATCCACTCGATCGTCTTTTCAAAATCCCTCTTCATCCCGCGCCTATCGAAATATTTCAAAATAATCGCAACGTCCCGCTCGAGATAGTTCTCCGCATTCGGGTGGCTCAAAATGACTCCCTGCCCGAAATCGATAAGGTATGGGACTGGCCCCATCATGATATTATATTCGCTTAGGTCTGCATGAACCAAGTTTGCAGTGTACATCTTTTTTATGTCAACCAAAATCGAGTCCAAATCCGCTTCCCCATGCAACGGTCCTGCCGCTTCCATCGTCGGGTAAGGAAGTCCTTCCTCTCCTAGAAAACTCATAACTAGCACATGCGAGTCGATATAAAGCGGCCTTGGCGAATTCACGCCCGCGCGTTCGCAGATTTCCAGATTCTTGTATTCCTTGCTCGCAAACGCATTGACTATCCCGCGGTCGCTCATCTTCACTTTGTTGAAACGGGGATCGCCTTCCAGATAACCTGACTTTCGAAAGAACGGGGCAGTATCAATCTTGTATATCTTGATTGCAATATTCCCTCCGTTCGGATTCGTTGCCCTGAAAACATTCGCTTCCTTTCCAGTGGAAATCGGGTAATCCACAGATTCAACAATCCCTTTTTTTATCAATTTTGAAAGAATAAGAAGAGTGAATTTATCAAACACTTCGGATTCGATCTTGAACCTTTCCTTAAGTTGGTACTCCTCTTTCGTTGGCCCTTTTCTTTTTGATACTCGGCTTGCCATTAATGATCAGTCACCATGCGTCTTTTTTAGACTTGTATTTCTCCTCTTTCCTTGAGTATCTTTGCCTGGAGCGGGTTGTATCTCCAGACAACGTCGCCTTTCTTGTCGCCTTCAATTTCATATGGCTTAACGATTATGACGTCTCCTTCACGCACCCAGATCTTATTCCTCATTTTCCCCGGGATCCTAGCCATGCGTTCTTTCCCGTCTTTGCATGCGACTTTCATTCTGGATCCGCCCATCAGGCCAAGCACAATGCCCATCACTTCCCCTGGCCCTGGCATCCTTATTCTCCGCTGTTCTTCTGCTTCAGTCGGCCTTGGGAAATTACCTCCTGGTTTTTTCGCAGGCCCTCTATATCCTCCATGGTATGGCAATAAATCACTCCCTTAAATTCACTTTATCGGCGCCCTCGCACCGCAACTTTCACAAACAAGCTGCCTAAACCCATGACCCATCTCCTGGATATTGGTGTCCGGCCTCTTGCATTCTTTGCATATGACAAATCGGTTGACATATTCCTCGAGCTTTTTGTTTACTATATCTCCGACAAGCCTTCTTGCGAGAACCATTCTTTCTCCTTGGTTCTCAGCTGGAACGGCAAGCTCTTTGCTGAAAAACTTGATAAGCATCGCAGGGTCGCGCCTGATCTTGTCGCAAACGACTTTGAAATTCTTGATGATTGTTTTGTTCCCTTCTGTGAAGTATTCGAATTTCGGCATCTCGAAACGTTCTGTCTTCGTGACTTTCTCAGGAAGGTTCTTGTAGACGTTGTCTAGTAAGTGCTCGTAATCCTTGTCGTCAGTCATGAAGGGAATTAACTTGATAAGGTTTAAAAATAGAGGATAGGGGACCGTGCACTGGAAACCGGCAACCGGACACTCGACACGCTTAGGTCCCTTCTTCCCAGCTATGGAGATATTTGTCCTGCTCTTTTGTGAGCGTGTCTTTCTTCACTCCCATGGCTTCCAGCTGGAGAGCCGCAATCTGGTCATCGATTTCAACAGGGAGCGTCAGCACTTTCGCAGCCATCTTTCCCTTGTTCTTCACAAGATACTCGCATGCAAGAGACTGCCCGGCAAAACTCGTTGCCATGACTTCAGATGGGTGGCCTTCTGCTGCTGCAAGGTTCACGAGCCTTCCCTGAGCGCAAAGGAAAATCTTCTTCCCCTCAACATCATACTCCTCAAGCGATGGCCGAACCTGCCGCTTTTTCCATTTCGCATTCATTCCTGCAACATCAATCTCATTATCGAAATGCCCTGAGTTCGCGAGTATCGAATTATTTTTCATCGAGCGAACGTGTTCTGCAGTAATTACATTTTTATTTCCAGTCACAGTCACGAAAATCTCCCCGATCTTCGCCGCTTCTGCGATCGGCATTACCAAATGCCCGTCAAGCCGCGCTTGCATCGCACGAAAAGAGTCAACTTCACAAACTATGACAATCGCATCCATTCCTTTCGCTCTTTTTGCCAATCCTTTTCCGCAATCCCCGTAACCGCAGACCACGAAATTCTTTCCTGCAATCAGTACATTAGTTGCGCGCAGAAGCCCGTCTATCGAGCTCTGGCCCGTTCCATAATAATTGTCTAGCAAATGTTTTGTCTTATTATCATTTACAGCTATCATCGGATATTTGAGCACGCCGTCCTTTTCCATCGCATGCAAGCGGATTACCCCTGTGGTG
>JBFYLN010000067.1:0-8471 GCA_041305425.1 Microcaldota archaeon
TACCCAAGAGATCCTCAAGAACATTTTTTCAAAAATCGATTGCTTAGAATGCGGGATATGCTGCAGAAATGATGATGGCCAAAGCGTACTTGTACTTGGGGGCGAACCAAATAGGAACAAAATATTTGTAGAAGCAAAAAAACAAGTCCCGAAATGTATAGTTAAGCAAAGAATTTTAGGAAGCTTTAGCATTGAGAGCCCAGATTGCTGCGCATTTCTTGATGAAGGAGAAAAAAAGAAGTGTGCGATTTATGATTTCAGGCCAACGATTTGCGCTTTGTTCCCTTTTATCGGAGAAGTGTTGAAAACAACAACAGGAAAAAAGAAAGACGTTGAAATGAAACCAACGATCGTGCTAACAAGTTTATGCCCTGCGATTCGCTCTGCAAGAGACCACGGGATTTCATTCATAGCGCAAGATGAAATAGCACTGGCTAAAATTGAGAATGGAAAAACAGAGTATGAGATACTTATCCCGATGCTCGGGGAATCACTTAAAATGGTTCACCAGTGCATGGAATCAAAAATAATGGTAAATGGATATGGATTTATGAAAATGCCGGGATTCAAGAATCCGGTGTTTCCAATTCTCTGACGTTTTTGTTGCGTTGAGCAGGCAAATGCATCTTGAAATAATCGTCAATCAGTTTTTCCTGGAACTCCCGATTCGAGCTGTAACCAAATTGAGCATGGAGTTGCAGCATATACGGATGAGGAGAGTAATGCGGCACTGTTAACGCATATCCTTCCATGTCAATCGATGCACTCTTTGCTCCACTTCCCCCGTATTTCGAATAGACATTTTTAAACTGCGAGGATGTCCTAACCTGCTCGCTTGTGACAATCCTCCCCTTCACGCTTTTATTGGTAAAGTTAAAGGTAATCTTCTTCTTTTCCATTTCCCCGCTGATCAGGTTACGAAGCGGCTTTTCAATATCAGCCTTGATTGTGAGCTCATCGCCATTCCATTCATAGGAATATTCTCCAGGATTAAAATGAACGAGAGTAAATGACGTAAAGAATTCTTTCCCTTCCTGATGGTTTACTGTCTTGGAAAACAAAACCAATTTTTCTCCAATAAAAAAAATCGAGCGCATCGCACCGTGCGCAAACGAAACTCCGAGCCGTTCATTATCCAAAAATAAATTTTGGAAGTAATTGTTCGGGACGGAAAACGCGGCGCGCGCTTCGAACATGGGATAGAGAAGTTTCACTGGCAATTTCATTGATGAGTAAAGCATTTTGGAAATCGGCCTAAGGTTTTTTACAGCTTCCTTGGAATAAGTTATTCGTTCCATATCAGAAGAATCCATCTTCTCGATTAACAAATGATATTCAATGGATTCGCTTGCAATTTTGCAGATTCGGCACATAGCTAACAAAAGCAGCCTATATTTTAAATGCTTTAGGGGATTAAACCATCACAGGAATATACAGGGGAATCCATATGGAAAAATCAGATATGCTCAAGATAATCACTATTATTGGCGCATTGGTAATGATAGGAAGCATTATTGCACCAGGATTGGTCTTCAATCCAAATAATGGAAACAACAATGGCAATTCCGGGCAAATCCTGAATGGAATCGCAGAATTCAATGGAACGATCCGAACTTTTGAACCTATTCTGATTGTCCAATCCCAATTATCCCAATCAGTTATTGATGAATTGAAAAGCGAGGAAAGCGTCAAATCAGTCAACCCGATTGCAGATGGATATTTGATTAATACAACTACGCGCGACGATGTTTTTCTCCTTGCAGAATCGCTTCGTTTAAAAGGAATAGATTCCTGGGCATATGCAAGCATAATTATGCCAGCATCGATTACTGTCAAATTGGATAATGGAAGCAACGTAAATGTAGATAGTTCCGGTGCCGTAAGAATTTTGACGCTGCCTTTGGTAGATATTGATAGTGAAGTCCCAATTCGGATGAGCGCAACGATTCAAGATGGCGTTTTATTGAGATATTCTTCTCCAGTCATGCTTACGCAGAATGTTCAGATTATTGGAAATGCGTCAGTTGGTTCGTTTATCGGGTCTGAGTCCACGTTCATGGTTCCATGGGAAAATAGGACATTGATAGATTCTGCAAAATTAGAACAGGAATATGGGAATACGACTTTCAAGAGAAATGATTTCGTTACTTTTCCTGTAAAACTTACCATCGCGGAAATGGCAGGAAAGAACACGCTTCCTTATGTAACGTATATTTCTGATACCAGCGTATCCGTGCTTGCGAATTTCACTGATAAAAATCTTTTGCGCGATGATTTTGGAAACGTTTCAATCGTTTTTCCTGATTCGGAATTAAGAGTCTTGAGTGATAAAAATATCAGTTTGCCATATAACAATACAGTGAAGTATATTCATCTTGTCACAATAAACGGCTCAGTAGCAGGTTATGATATTAATAGCCAAAATATCCAATTGACCCTTGATAAGAAATATAATGAAGGGGAGCAGGTCCAGTTATCTATAAATGCAGTTGCGATTGGAAATAAGGTCGTGAAAATCGGGAGCGTCATTCAGGCATCATAAGGTGGCAAAACAACATTTGAAAGAAAGGCAATAACTATATAAATATTGTCAACGTATTCATCCAAGAGGAGGCGGAGTAGTATGAGCGCAGAGATAGAGAGGAATCTGAAGCTTATAGAAATTGGTTATCGGGCAGGCAGAGAGGGGCTAGACCTGGACAGGCTCAAGCAGAGCATTCTCCAATTGCACGAGTCCCATGCCATGCATTAATCTTTCTTTTTTATATTTTGTTAAGATCATGCTTTCACATAGTCATCCTTCTATTCTTCCAAATAAATAGGCTGCTAAAGGAACTGAGAGAACAACGAATCCAAATACTACACTCATGCTTAAAACCAAAGGAAGCGAACTTTGGCCTATCAGGAGCGCCCGCATGCCGTCCACTGCATATGTGAGCGGGTCGATATAGGATAACAGCCGTATTGGTTCAGGTGCCGTATCAAGCGGAAACAGCGCACCGGATAAAAAGAATAGCGGCATGATCAGGAAATTCATGATCAATTGGAAACCGTGCATATCCTCAATAAGCGACGCGATAGCGATTCCTATAGAAACAAATGCAAGCGATATTCCTGCCATCAAAAGAATTGCCAAAGGAAGGTTTTGCACTTGTATATGTACTCCAAGCAAAAGTGCGATACAAAGCATCAATAGGCCCTGTATGACTGCAGTCGTTGCTCCACCAAGCGCCTTTCCGATCACGATGCTTACACGGCTAACCGGTGCAACTAGCGTTTCTTTTAGAAATCCAAATTGACGATCCATGATGACCAGGATGCCGGAGAATATAGACCCCATCATCAATACCATTCCGAGAACTCCAGGCATCATATAATCCAGATAACTTCCAGATTGCCCGGACATGTTTAGGACGCCGTTCAATCCAGTGCCTACGATTGCAAGGAAAAAAAATGGCATACCCATGCTTCCGATTATCCTGCTTTTAGAACGTGTGAAACGTATCAGTTCACGTTTCCACATATGAAAAATCGCGGATAGTTCACTCATCGCCTTCCCCTCCATGCTCCCATATGCATGCGCATATTGTCTTTGGGAGTTGCCTCTTCCTCTCGTATAGTCTTTCCAGTATAATGGAGAAAGACGTCATCAAGAGTTGGTTTGTGCATTGTGACAGACTGGACATCGATTTTGCCATTATCGGCAATCGCCATGATTTTCGGGATCGCTTTTTCAGCATGCGGAACGCAGAGTGTAACCATTCCATCATGGACATTTACGCATTTGGTCACTTTTTCTTTTTCCATCAATGCCCCGAAAGCTGCCGGATCCCGCGTCTCGATCGTGACGCTATCGCCATTAAGAGAATCCTTAAGCGCGCTTGGAGTATTGATCACGATGATCTTTCCCATATCGATTATCGCGACACGGTCGCATAGCGAATCCGCTTCTTCCATATAATGGGTAGTGAGGACTACGGTGATGTTATGCTCCTTTTTCAGCTTCCGGATATAATCCCAGATTGCGCTCCTTGTCTGGGGGTCAAGCCCGATTGTCGGTTCATCAAGGAAAAGGACCTTTGGATAGTGTATGAGCCCGCGGGCGATTTCAAGGCGCCTGCGCATTCCTCCTGAGAATGTTTTCACAATATCAAACATTTTGTCCATGAGCCCGACGATTTCCATGACTTGCGGAATGCGATTTTTTTGTTCTGCTTTCGAAATACCATACATCGCGCCATGTAATTCGAGGTTTTCAAATGCAGTCAATTCCTCATCCAGCGATGGGTCCTGAAAAACTATGCCGATGCTTTTACGGACTGCAGCCGGCTGCGTTTGCACGTCCGCGCCATTTATGCTCGCACTGCCAGACGTAGGCTTTCTCATTGTAACTAACATGGAAATGAGCGTAGTCTTTCCAGCCCCATTTGGCCCAAGAAGCCCGAATATCTCGCCCTCATTCACCGCAAGGGAAACTGAATCCACTGCTTTTAGTTTCCCGTATTCTTTCACAAGATCTTTTGTTTCGATCGCATACATAAGTTTGTTACCTCATTCGCTTGATAATTTCTTAATTCGCAATGGACCGTCTATCGATTCGAGGAAGTCTGCCACTTTTTTTGGCACATGCTTTTTCCATTCTTTGCTTCCGCTACTCATGAGCGAGCGAACGTATTTCCCTTCGTTGGTCCCGCGGTCGATGAAATCCATGCATTCTGATTTGTAACCAGCTTCCCTGAACAGTCTTGCGACAAGTTCATTATTAGAATAAACAATACCGAATTCAGGCACATACGAACGGACATGAGTCACCCATCTCGCATGGTTATTGATATCGCGAATAGGAACGAGAACAAGGCGTGAAAGGGATTTATCATCGAACGCTGAGCGGATCATCTGAATCCGCTCGCCCGCAGTGAATGGGTTTTTTAGAGTGTCGCTTTCTTCTGCTGAACCGATCACGATGATCACTTCATCATGAGCTGAAAGCAATTTCTTTATTGCTTCGAAATGCCCGTGGTGGAATGGCTGGAACCTTCCGATAAAAAGCGCCCGCGTTTTTTTCATTTGTTCACAACTCATGCTCGAATCATGCTGCGATCTTCTGTTCCATTTTTACGCCGACCAATCTTGAGACGCCCTGAACTTTGGCAACTCCGAATACAGTGTCTGCTGAAGTCATCACCAGGTCATTATGCGATATCACCATGAACTGGCTATCCTTTGCCATATTGGAAACGAGCTGTGAAAGGTTCTTGCTGTTCTCCTTGTCTAGTGCAGCATCCACTTCATCAAGGATGTAGAATGGTGCAGGCTTGAAGAACTGGAGCGCGAAAATGAACATCAGTGCGACAAGCGAATTTTCGCCCCCTGAAAGCGAATCGATTGTATGCTCGTGCTCCTTTCCGTCTTTTCCTTTGCGCTTGAGCTTTATGTGCAAACCGCTGTTGAATGGTTCGCTTGGATTGTCAAGATAAAGATGGCCTTCACCGATTTGCAAATATGTGAACATCTTCTTGAAATTATCGCTCACTTCGTAATATGTCTTGTAGAATGCGTCCTTCTTGTGTTGATCAATTTCGGCTATCATATCGAGAATTGCATTGCGCTCCTGCTCGAGTTTTGCGATCTTCTCTTCCACTCCTTCGATCTCTGACTTTTTCTTATCGTACATCTCGATTGCAGCCATATTTACGTTCGGGAAAGAAGCGATTACCGCTTCCGATTCTTTTACCATTTTCATGAGTTCGTCCTTTTTCTTGTCTTTCAAAAATTCGAATTCCGGGAAACCTGAAAATTCGGACATCACATCGTCAAGGCGCGTGGAGACGGTCGCACGTTTCACTGCAAACTGGTTCAAGTCCTTATTTAGCTTATCCAGTGCGATGCGCTTTTCGCCCCTTTGTTTGCCTAGAGACTGCATCTCAATTTCAAACGCTTTCATCTTGCCAAAAAGTTCTTCAATCTCTTTTGAGCTTGTTGACACTTTTTCCTCTAAACGCAAAAGTTCATCCTGCTCATGCTGCACGTGTTTTGAGAGCTCCTTGATCTTTGATTCGTTTTCACGGGCATCTTTTTCAATCTCTTTCTTCCTGCTTTCTTTTCCGCCCAACTCCCGTTTGCGGATCTCAAGCTCGTTCGCTTTGCCATCAAGGGTTGCTGAAAGCGAGGAGAATTTTGAAGCGAGCTCTGTGCGCAACTTATTTGACTCTTCGGATTCATGCTCAAATCTTTTTGTCGCTTCGTCGAGCTTTTCTTTCAGCTGCAAAATGCGTTCCTGTGTTTTTATGACTTCGTGTTCCGCCTTCTCAAGCTCTTTCCCTTTGTGTTGGATCTCTTTTTCGATAGATATAATATCGGAGTCAATGGTTTCTTTTGTCTTTATCAAGGAAGCAAAACGTTCCCGTTCTTCCAGGTTTTGGCGCATTTCGATTTCAAGCGTCTTTACTTTTATTTCGATCTCACTTTTCCTTGCCCTGCACTGCGACTCGGATTCCCGTAATGAATATAATTCCTGGATAAGTGAATCCTTTGATGATTTCATATCAGTTATTTTTTGCTCGAGTTTTTTCAGCTGGTTTCCGCCGAGGATGGACGATTGCGCCCTGCCTCCGCTGATGATTCCCGAGCGCTCGAATATCTCGCCGTCATAGGTCACCATCCTATGGTTCCCGACTCCGAGCCGCTTTGCTGCCGCGATGTCTTCCACCAAAAGCGTTTCAGCGAATATATGTTCAATCGCCCGCCTCACCTCATTATTGCAATTGACAACATCAAGGACTGAACCGAACCCGCCAGATTCAACCGGCTTTGAGACCCGGACTTGTTGGATCGGGATGAATGTCGCTCTTCCGGTTTTTGCGATTTTCAGTTTTTCAATTACTGATGTTGCGACATCGACGTTATCAACTACTACATATAGGAGTCTTGAGCCTGCTGCCGCCTCAACAGCGCTCGCGTATTTTGGCTCGAACTGGATCAGGTCTGCGACAATGCCATGGATTCCGTCTGTTTTTTTCTCTTTCATGGATGCGATAAGCTGTAGTGCTGGATTAGCCAATTGTGGAGACGCGCGAACTTTGAAGATCGATGCCTCTTCCTTGAGGTCAAGCAAATCCCTGTCGATCTTGCTTATCTCTACGTTGATCTCTTTTGTGCGCTGGAACGATGAGTCAATATCTTCTGCCAACCCTTTGGCAGCTTTTCTTAATGCTTCAACTTCTTTCGTTGAATCTTCACTTATGCTATCTTTTGGAAGGTCGAGCCTGCTTAATTCCTGCTTCTTCATTTTTATGATTTCTTCCTTTGATGCTATAGTGGATTTTAACGAAATCGATTCTTCCTTAAGATGGCTTAAAAGCTCGGATGTTTCGCCAAATGATTTGCGCAATGAGTCCAATTCTGCATTCTGGATTATTCCTTTTTCTCCGTTCTGAATTTCAAGTTTGGATAGATCATGCTTGATTTTTTCCATTGACGCTGAAAGGGAGTCTAGCTCTTTTTGGCCGATGTGAAGTTCATGGATAAGCTCTTTAAGTTCGGTTTCCCCTTTTTGGATTGATTCTTTTTTGTCTAAAATTGATTGTGATTTTGACCCTACGGATGCTTTCAACTCTTCGATTTTTCTAACTAAAGCAGATGTCTGCTGCTTCTCGTGAAGAAGCTTGCTCAAAGCGCCACGTTCGTTTTCTTTTTCACTTATTGTGTTGTCTATTTCAGCAATATCCTGCGTTCTTTTCGAAAGCTCGGAATTGACTTTTTTCTCAAGCCCATTCACTTCTTCAAGCTCTTCTTTCAATCGCTCGGATTCGGTTTTCAAAAATGTTCCCTTTGAATCATCCCGGTTCTTCCTCGCTTCCTTGTACTTCAAGGCAGATTCTTTTTCTCTTTCCAGTTCGACAAGGAACGCCTGGCGCTCGCCAAGGACGAGGTTCGCTTCTTTGATCCTGGTGTCAACTGTTTCCAATTCACCTAGCGATTCTTTTTTCTTCGCTTCGAAATCCGAAATGCCTGCAACTGAGTCAATGATTGTCCGGCGTTCTTTTCCTCCCATGTTGATGATTCTTGAGACTTCGCCCTGGGCAATTATGTTTCGCCCGGATTCGTCAAGGTTGTATTTGCGGAGGAAATCAAGGATTGCTGAGCGTGTTGCTTTTACGCCATTTAATTTGTATAGAATTTTCCCATCTTCACGGATCGCCCGCTTTATCTCGATCTTCTCGTCACCGTCGAAATTTAGGGTCACTTCGGCTGTCTTTGCGCCGGTGTGGATCAGGTCGCGGACTTTCTTCGCGCGTAATGATTTGAGTGCGATCTCTCCCAGGACGAAGCGGATTCCATCTGTGAAATTGCTCTTGCCCGATCCGTTTGGGCCTGCCAGGCACATGAATGTCTTTGGCATGTCGGCATTCACTGCCTTGAAGGATTTGAAATTCCTCAGCCTTACTTGTGAGATGTGGATCATCAGAACA
>JBFYLN010000068.1:0-4060 GCA_041305425.1 Microcaldota archaeon
AAGCAGCACAAAAAGGAATTCTTCCGGAACTGATTGCACTAACAGATATTCGCGGCGATTTACATATCCATACGAACTGGTCAGAAGGGCAGAATTCTATTGAAGAAATGGCTGAGAAAGGGAAATCACTAGGTTATGAATATATGATAATCTCAGACCATGCAGGAAAGCTTCCGGTCGCGAACGCGATGGATGAGAAGAAGATAAGGAAACAGATGGAAGTAATCGGGAGATTGAATAACGTAGGTGAGAAGAAAGATTGGCCGTTTCTTCTAAAAGGTGCAGAAATTAATATTCTTCAAAAAGGCAAGGGAAGCGGCGTTGATGTTTCAAACTCCATTCTCAAAGATCTCGATATAGTGAATGCCGCAATCCATAACCGCATGCATGGGAAGCTTGAGGAAAATATGGCACGGTTGTTTTCTGCAATGGAAAACGAGCATGTAGATGTCATCTCGCATCCGACTGGCAGGCTGATCAACAAACGCGAGCCGTACGCGCTTGATATGGGTGCATTGATCGATAAAGCGAAAGAAACAGGGACCCTGCTTGAGATAAACACGCAGCCAGATAGGCTGGATCTCAATGATGAAAATATCCGGAAGGCAGTGAAAGCAGGCGCGCTGCTAACGATAAGCACTGATGCCCACAGCATTTCCCAGATGGACCATATGGGACTTGGTGTTGCGACTGCAAGAAGAGGATGGTGCGAGAAGAAGAATGCGATTAATTCAATGGGGCTGAAAGAGATAAGAAGGAAGATGGGAATTTGAAGCCCGAAATCCCGCTAAACGATTTTTTGTAACGCGTCAAGGAACTGGATATAACCGGTCAGGTTGTGTTCCTTAGCTATAATGTCTGCTTTTGAATAATCGCATCTTGAGATGGCCATTTTGACAGCCATTGTTGCGCATTTCACTTCTGCTTTTTCCCTTCCCAGTTCTTTGGCGATCACCGCGTTGATTCGAAGCCGATCTTCTAATGGCAGCATCCGAATCTTTTCAGGCCCGCCCAATTCCTTTGCGATTTTGCTTCTTTCAACTAAGCGTATATAACTTGATGTCATAGTCCCACCAAAAGAATCTTTGTGCGGATGTGTTTTTATGGCTTCTTGGAAACCAGCAAAGTGACCGAGTAATCGGATTGGGGGATGCTTCCGGCCTTTTTCGGATACGGATCCACTGAAACCAACTTTATCAAATAACCATCAAACTCCGCCTCGCTCCGATTATCCGCACTTGCACCGAGAACAGGTTGTAAAAGAGCCTCGTTTGTGCCTTTCTTAAGCTCCAGTTTCGCCATGACTTCTCCAGCCCATACGCATAATACTTCTGAAGGGCATCTGGAATCATTTGGGATTTCTAGCAGCTTTATTGTCAAACCTTCTGAATCGATTGATGCGCTCTGATTGACTTTCAGGGAAAACTCTTTGCCAAGTTCTGATCTAACGTCTGAACTCTGGAAAATGCAACCAAGGAAAAGGAAGCTGAATGCCAGTACTGAAAAAATCTTGTGCATGTTTTGTAATGATAAAGAGGAGTATATAAATTATTGCAACTTTGAAAGTTCTCAAGGTGAAACGTTATGGACTGGTACATGGATATGATCGGAGAGCACAAAATCATATTAGAGGTGGTCGCTTCGTTAAAAAAATCCGCTTCAA
Source organism: Microcaldota archaeon (assembly GCA_041305425.1). Lineage (GTDB taxonomy): Archaea > Micrarchaeota > Micrarchaeia > Anstonellales > Bilamarchaeaceae > CAILMQ01. The sequence goes on from JBFYLN010000068.1 coordinate 1,664, forward strand.
TCATGGATCAGGGTGAAAAACTGCCTCCGGAATTGATCAAGGACATACTCGATGTGATAGTGAATTTCGCAGATAGGTGCCATCATGGAAAAGAGGAGAATGTGCTGTTCCCCTTATTGAAGAAAAAACCAGTGAATGATAAGATGATGGTGGATATTCTTCTGAAAGAGCATGAGCAGGCAAGAGCGTATGTGAAGATGATGAAGAGCAGTATGCGAGAGGAGGTTTTGAGAGGAGCGAACGGATACACCGAGCTTCTTATCAAGCACATCTTCAAAGAAAACAAATTCTTCAAAGAATGCGATGCGCTGCTTTCGGATAAAGAACGCGAGTCGCTTTTAGTTGGTTTCGAGCAAATCGAACGCGATGTGATGGGAGAAGGGAGGCATGAGTTTTATCATAAGAAAGCTGATGAGATCGCGAAAAAGGCAAAGGGGATCTGATCGGGATTTCGGCTATTGTTATATTAGAGCATTAAAAATGTTTAATAACAGATCGCTCCAATAAATACATTAGATTAAAACATTTTAAAGATACCCAACAACTTCCAAAGGGAGATCCAATGGCAACAGAAATAACCCAGAAATTCAAAAGAAACCAAACAGAATGGCAGGAGAGAAGGGATTTCTTCAGCAAGGCAAAAAAGGCTGAACCCAACACCTTAGAAATCAGGGGCAAAATCCAAAAGCTTGAAACAGAGATCATGGGAAATGGTGAACCGGGAAAAAGAAAAACAGTGCTATCCAGATTGCTTCAATATGCAAATGCTATCAAGATTAGGGTGTCCATGCTTGAGAACGAAGGCAAAAGCCTGAAAAACGGGGACAATGAGCAAATTCTTAAAAAACTTGCCCAGGCCCAGCAATGTCTTGACCAGGCATGTTTTGCCCTTGAGCGGATTGCACAATCATGCGATGATTTGGCAATGAGGCATAGGGCATTCGAATTCATAAAATTCAATCCTGTTGCTGTCAAGCTCACATACGAACTGGCAAGATACCCAGATATAAAAATGGCTGCAGGAGCATGCCTTCCAAAAAAGCCGAATATGTATTATTCATTCATCGGAGAGGACTTTAAGATGCATGAGGAGAGCTTCAGGGGGATTGCCCTACGGCTACTGGCATACCTGAGGAACAATGAGCTTGATGCATTGCAAAGGAACGCGATGCAGAAAGAGGCAAGCGAATTGCTTGAATATGGAAACGTCCAGTGGGGGCAGGCACAAAATGTTGCAAGGGATGTGAGGGCTGCCATCAACTCGGCACGAAGAATAAGGAAGCTGCAGGACATCACACAAAAAGAACTTGCCGATCTGGTAGAAGGCTATGTTGAGGGAAAAAAAGTGGCTGAACTGGCAGATGCGTTCAGTAAAGTCAAGGGCATGAGGCTGAAGAAATCCGAATAGGAGAATGGCTTAATCCGGCTATCACCATATAAACGGAAGCAGACGATATCTTGTTTTTTCACAATACTCTCCGTATCCTGGCAGGTCACGCAAAAGGACTTCTTCTTCATTCAAAATGCGAAAATATATGATGATCGGAATTACTAGAAATGGAATTAGAGCTACGTACGAACCGAGCGCGATCGGCGTCGCAAGATACATGAATAATACTCCCAAATACATCGGATGGCGGATGATGGAGTACGGCCCGGTTGAAATTACTGTCTGGCCTTTTTCCACTTGAACAGTGCGGGAAGCATAGCGGTTCTCCCTGAAAACAAGGATAATGAAAAAGTATCCAAGAAATACGAGAACATCGGCTGCTATTACAACTTCAAAAGGAACATTTGACCAGCCTAATCGCTTATCAAAACCTGGAAGAAGAAAACCGATAAGGAAGAAAAGGTTTCCAATGCCAAGAATCGTTCTTTGCCTTGCCTCTTTTTCCTTGAATTGGAATCTCCGTTCGAGGAATTCAGGGTCGTATTTCAGAAAGTATGCGACCACGAATGATGCGGGAATCAGAAGCACTGCGATGTACACCCATGCCTGCCAGTAATCCAAAGTCCCTGCAGGAACAAAAAATGCGATTGATAAGGCAACGAATGCTGCGATGAATAATAAAGGGGCTTTTTTTAGGATTGCGGAATGACTTGAGACCATAGTCGAATATCGGGCAAGGAATTTTTAAAAATTCACTTTTGGAAAACAAAACCCTAAACTGAAAACCGAAAACCACTGGGGAATAACATTTAGATATTAGAAAAAAAGATTTTGCAGGGGGCAGTAAATCCGTTTCCGGTGTCAGGTGTTCAGTTTCCCGATATTCCAGAAATCTCGAACCTGCGAAGGCGCATAGCCCGCATTCCATCGCCCATATATCGGGCGCCGTCATGCGTTAAGCCATTGGGTCCTAAGCCCAACACGTTTGGTTTTGAGATCGGAAGAGC
>JBFYLN010000069.1:0-2691 GCA_041305425.1 Microcaldota archaeon
ACTGGTTATGGAGTTTCGCTATGCGCAAAGACCGCGATCGAATTCCAAGGCAAAAGCCTGAATGGGATGACGGTTGCGATCGAAGGATATGGAAATGTCGGCACCTTTACTCATCAGTTCCTTGAGCAATGGGGAGCAAAGATTGTTGCCGTTTCGGATTCAAAAGGAACGATTTACGACAAAGCCGGACTCAAATACGAGGACATGATGAAAACCAAGGCGACAAAAGGAACGGTCACTGCGCATGCGGGCGAAAAGAAGGATGCAAAAGCGCTGTTCGAGCTTGATGTGGACATCCTCGTACCTGGTGCCAGGCCTGATGTCATTACAATGGATAATGTCAACAAGGTTAAAGCGAAATATATTTCACAAGGTGCGAACCTTCCAATCAAATATGATGTTGAGAAGATCCTCATGAAAAAGGGCGTAGTCGTTCTTCCTGATTTCGTAGCCAATGCCGGTGGAGTCATTTCAAGCTGGTGCGAAACCATGGGCTGGAACGAGAAACAGATGTTCGAGACCGTGACAGACAAGATCAACCGCAACACGAAGATCATGATGGAGCGCGCGCAGGAAGACAATGACACAAGAGCAGCGGCAATGAAGATCGCAAAAGAGCGGATCATGGATGCGATGGTAATGAGGGGATGGGCAAAGAAATAACGCAAGGTAAATGTTAAGGTGTTAGAGCGCGGCAGAAAGAGATTTAAAGTGATGCTCACCAATATCCATTAGCAAAAAAATGGAACTGCTTAGAAGCAGGATTCTAAAAATGGTGACTGCAATGACGAAAAAACAGGAAAAAAAACCAACGAAAGCAGAAAAACTAAAAATGATCGAAGCGGCAGCAAAAAAACTCAATGCGAGAAAGTCTGATGGATCGCCGCGCGTTTCACGCCAAGATTTCGACTCCTTGCTGCGCGATGAGCGCCAGACCTATCGTGCAATGGTCAATGAACTTGCAAATGATCCGGATCCAGTTTCACCTGAGATAAATCCATCAAAAGGAAATGGTGTTCCGTCATGTTGTAGGCGCAGGGTCGCTCCGAGCTTGCATGATTACGAAAATTCGAATGGAAGCAAGCAGGATGTCGAAGGTGCACGCTCGGTGGACCTTTCAACTCCCCTGAGCCTGGATCCTGAGACAGCACTTGTTACAAACCGTGAAGTAAATCGCAAGGTCAAGATAGTCGAGATCGCAGTCGCAAGCGCGATCGAAGATGTTTCGGAAAAATCCGGCTCTAGCGAGCATCCTGTAGTGCCAGAATGCAGCATCAGGCGCGCGGCTCCTTCCATGGACGAGTATGCCAATAAGAAAAGGAAACAAGCAGAAGGCAGCCGTTCAGTGGATCTTTCGGTGCTTCGTGATGACACTGAAGAGAAAAGCGAAGATTAGTTTTTTCCTTATCCTGTCCCCTTTTCTCTCTTCCATTCTCATTCTTTTTTCGAGAACATCTTAACTAATTTTATGATATCCTCATTGCCTACGCTTCCTTTGCTTATGACACAATCGAACGAGAATCCGTTCATTGGAATTGTATCATCCTCATTTGCGTAACCTGAGAACAGGATGATTTTCGCATCCTTGTTCCTGGATTTCGTGAACTCAAGGACCCGGAAATGGTCGCCTTCTTGGCCAAATGACTTATCACATATCACGATATCCGGGTTGTGCATTTCAACCAGGTGGGCTGCCTGCTCATACGATTTCACTTGAGGCAGGTTCAAAGGTACATGGCATACTTTGGAGACAATAACTGACATCAGTCTCACATAATTCCTTTCATCGTCTATGATTATCAGTTTCGCTTTTTTTTGGATCCGGTCTGCCAAAGGCTCAGGTGAATTGCGGCGCAAAGTGGTTTCTGGGCTGACTTGAAACATTTTTTTCATCATGGGTTTCGTCTCTCTATTCGTTCAGTTTCTTGATCGCCAAAATCAGGTTTGCGAAATCCGTCTTTAAAAAAACAGAGTCGTATGAGTGTTTTGCACTCGAGCTGTCTTCAGTAAGTGGATTACAGGACCATAAGAACACTTTCGTATCTGGATTCCTTTCTTTTATGAAATCGAGCAGTTCGTGGTGGGCTTTTGGATTGTGGATGTCGAATTGCTTATCGCTGATGATTATGTCTGGTGAATGTTGTTCGATAAGCGCTTTTGCTGCGTCTAAGCTTTCGGTAACAGAAATTGTTTGGGGAAGGTCGCAGATATCAGCCATGAGTATGGAAACTGAGCTCAATAATTCTTGATTATCCTCAATGATGAGCAGCTTTTTTCTTTTGCTTACCTGGGTTTCTTCCGGTGGCTGCTTTGGTGTCATTATCTCTTTTGGTTCAAGGATTTTTTTTGCGAGCTTTGAAACGGTTTCTTTGATATTGGATGGCTCATCCGTACCTTTATAGAATACACCATCGAAACTGATTCTCAGTCTGTCGCAGTCTTCTTTGCTATAAATATCCGAGTACAAAACAACTTTTATTTCCGGGTCCAGGTTTTTTATCAGTTCAAGAAGCCTTACCCGTTCGTCCTTTCCATCTCGGTCATACCAGTCGATAATCACGATGTCCGGCTTATGCGATTCGATGAGGTTTTTCGCTTCTTCAAGTGTTGTAACCGTTGGGATGTTATCTGGCATTTCGCAAACTCCCCTTAGCATCCGCTTTCCGATTTTTATTGAAGTTGCTTCAGAAT
>JBFYLN010000070.1:0-5930 GCA_041305425.1 Microcaldota archaeon
TTAGGAACCCGGCGGAGGCCGCAGAGTTGAAAAAGCTAAAATCTTTTGCCCTTTTTCATGTAAGTGCTCCGCCCGAAGTCCGTTTCGAGCGCATGAAATCCCGCGACCGAGAGGATGACCCGAAATCCTTCGAAGCGTTCATGAAGATCGAGAAGATGGAAGCGAAAAACAATGAGAGCACGAAGCAGAACCTGTTCGATACTGTGAAGATGGCAGACAAGATAATAATCAACGACACGAACCTGGTCGAACTTTTCGACAAGGTGGATGGTGTGCTTGGCGAAGTGTCGGTTGAATTCAAGCGCGACCGGCCAAGCTGGGATGACTATTTTATGAACATCGCGAAAGTCGTCTCATCCCGATCGAACTGCGTGAAACGAAAAGTCGCAGCAATAATAATCAAGGATAAGCGGATCGTCTCAACCGGATACAACGGCACACCACGCGGAACAAAGAACTGCTCTGATGGCGGTTGTCCTCGATGCAACGGATTCTCAGAATCCGGAAAAAACCTCGAGGAATGCTTCTGCTCCCACGGTGAGGAGAATGCAATTGTCCAGGCATCATATCATGGGATCGCAATCAAAGGCGGAACGATGTACACGACATTCTCACCTTGCCTGCTCTGCACCAAGATGATCATCAATGCGGGGCTAAGCGAAGTGATTTATAATACTGATTATCCAATGGCTCAAAACGCGAACGCATTGCTTCGCGAAGCAGGTGTGATGGTAAGGCAGCATAAGCTAGGCTGAAACGGAAAAAATCTGTGGAATTATTGGTGAAAAGAAATGGAAAATAAAAATATCGATGCGAAAGCTCAGCAGAAGAATGCGATGAACTCTGCCATGAAAGGCCTTACCTCATTTATAGCCCATATGATCGCGGATTTCGCCTTGATCGCAGGTATCGTCCTGATCCTTTTTGGTATCGGCGATTACATCAGTTCATTAGTCAATATCCCAGGACTTGGGAAAGTCGCGCTCGGTTTTGTTCTTGTCGTTTTGGCGCTAATCGTGCTCTCGCGCTCGAGGGCAAGGATCCAGATTGGCATGCAGCCGCCTATGCCACCTGTTCCTCCTGAAGAATCAGCGCCAACTCCGAGTCCGGAAACTCCAATAGGGATATATCGGTAAATCTCAAATTGGAGCTTACAGATAGCATTAATAACATCTTGATAGATAATCATAATTGGCAACAATGAGATTACCGTCCCAGGCTGTGGCCAGGCTCAAAAGGCTTGGCCGATGAAGACAAGAGTAGCTTTCGAGTTGCCGTTAATTTTAGATCGGATGGTTCTATGAAAGGAGTTAAATACGACCCAGAAGCAGATGCATTATCAGTAGCTTTAGGGTCAATCAAATCAGATATAACCATAGAATTCACAGAACACATCTTAGTAGATATGACTAATGATGGCAAATTCGTGGGCATCGAGACCCTTGATGCGAGTGAAGAGATATCAAAAATGTTCAGCAGGATCATGGAAAAGAGCGAAATAAAACAGCTCTTATGTGAGATTAGGCAGGAACTGAATAACGAATACCTGATTCAATTCAAATCGCCTCGGGACAACCAACTCGTTAATCTAATCATCCCGTTATACAAAAGCCCGATTATTTCATAGGTTTTTTATCTAATCTCACTTCCCCCTATCCTTTTTTATTCTGTTTGTCATCAGATAGAACCCGGGAGGTTTTACTAATGAAACTCGTCGTACAGGAGGCACCAGCATTAAAGAACGCGATCGATTCTATTGTCAGCCTAGTTGAAGAGGGCCAGTTCGAAATCAAGGAGGATGGGATTTACCTGAAAGCAATGGACCCGTCTCAGATTTCCATGGTCTCATTCCACATGCCGAAATCCGCATTTGTCGAATATAGCATTTCAGCAGAACGTAAGATCGGAATTGACATCAAGCAGTTAAGCGACGTCCTTTCAAGAGGAAAACGAAGCGAAAAGGTCGAGCTTTCGATCGAAGAGGGCAGGCTTGCGATAAAATTCTACGCTGAAAAGCGCAAAAGGATGTTCAAGATCCCGCTGATCGAGATTGGCGATGGAGTATCACGCGAACCGAAAATCGAATACACGAGCTATGCCAAAATCCATGCCGACGCGTTCCGTGAAACGCTCAAAGACGCGAAACTCGTAAGCTCGCATGTCAAGCTGCTGCTTGAAAACAACTCTTTTTTCATCGAAGTCCGTGGTGAAAACGGCGACGTAAAAGAAGAGTTCGAAGCTGGAGGCGGAGAAGTCACTGAAGTCAAGACAGAAAAGGGAACACGGGCAACCTTCCCGCTCCAATACCTGGAAGATATGGTAAAAGCAGCATCGAGTGCTTCGCCGATCATGATCAATCTCGAAACCGACCGGCCGATGAAGCTCCAATACGTTGTGGAAGGAGCGAAAGTCACGTATTATCTGGCTCCAAGAATAGAAACGGATTGAAGAATGCAACAAAAAGAACCATTATATACATGAATGGGCATAAATAATATACTAAAGTTTCCCACATAATTGAATCGGATAAGAGGAGTAAGATGAAAAAAACCGAATACGCTGATATCCAGTATTTCGAATCCTCAGATCCACGTGTAGACCTGGATCTTGAGAAAAAAGATGAAACCGCGTTGCCGAATTTTGTCAAGGAAGTTCCAACATCATCTAAACGCAGTGAAAGCAATGGAAGCGTAAAGCTCGATCACGCCTGGAAGAATTCCAATAGCGACCGGATCCGGACTCAGGAGATCGCGTTCAACATAGACGAGCAGCTTTCAGATGTTTATATGGTAAATGCACGAGATGGGTCAGATACGATTTCCCTTATGCATTCGAATTGCGTTTACATACTGCGCAAAACAACCAAGGAAGTTGCAAAGGCAATTTATTCAATGAGTTCAAAGATTCAAGATGGAGTGGAAAGCGTTGTCGGCTGGCTGAAAACCGTGCTTGGGAACTATTATTTGATATCCAAAATCGATCATTTCGCATGGTCATTTGACTCCCGCCTTGCAAAGCATGCAAACCTCCTTCATGTGGATTGCGACAAACTCGATGATAGCCAACGCAAGAAGCTTTGCGACCTTGTAGTCACTAACCTTGCAACATTGCATTCGAGGAAATTCGTGCTTGGCAGATTCACTCTCAATTCCATTATCCTCACAAATGATGGCGCGAAATTCACTGACCTTCGGAACCTCCGGAGCGCGCGCAGGCTTTCTTCTTGTGTGGAAGAATTCAACTCTTTGATGCAATACTTGTTCGCTATCGGATTAATGAAAGAAGAGGACCGATATCTTGCGATCGCAACGTACAATGCAATGAATGAAGACGCGTGCTCTGAGTGGTATAAGGAAAAGGCAGGTAAAAAAGCGGCTGAGCCGATTGCGATAACTGATTTGATTGAGGATGAGATATTCGGTTAGCTTTGAAGCGATTCATGCTATTTCTCAATTCATATTCTTTCTGCTTTTGTTGGCCCGCTTTCGGATTTATCCCGTTCTAATCTAAAGCTCGAAGCGAAATCAGCACCCATTAATCCCTCTTCATGCGTAATGACAAATGTCTGCTTTACTACTTCTGGAACCCTGGTCTGGAGCGTTTGCGAGAGAAGACCAACTGCTTCGGAATCAAGATTATGCGTTGGTTCGTCAAGGATAAGCCAGGACAGGTTCGGGGTGAGAACGATCGCGAGCGCTACACGTAAAGTCAGCGCAGCGCAAGCGCGTTCGCCTCCTGAAGCAACTGACTCGAGATTTTTCCATTCCTCCCGCTCGAACACTTCGAACAAGTAGTCTTTTTCATTGACCGAGAGCCGGATCTTCGGGTAGTTCTGGTACGGGTAGAAAATCGCCCACACCTCACCCATTGCTGAATTAATTGCATCAGTTAATCCCGAGCGTAACGATGTCTGGGTTTCGAGTAATGCGTTCCTAAAGATCACCAACTCTTCTTCGAGTTTTTGGTATCGCGCAATTTCCTTTTCGAGCTTTTGGTACTCGTCGATTTCGTTTTTCAATTGGATTTCCATCTGTTCGAGCATTGTAAGCTGTTTGTCAAGCGATGATTTTTCATTTACGATACGTTCAAGTGCGATTTTTGTTTCTTCCAGTTTCATCCGATGAGTTTCGAATACAATGCCATCAAACCCGAGCGCCTTGAGTTTTGTTTTTGTTTCTTCTAGCCTTGCGCTTGCTTCTATAGATTGTTTCTGTTTCTTGACCAATAGTTCCATTCCATTCAGGTCTAGGGCGAGCTTCTGGATCTTTTCATCGTATTCGCGTACGCTTTTTTCGATTGTTTCTTTTTTCATGTTTTCGGTTTTTGCCTTTTCTTGTAAATCGATTAGTGAAGGGAGAGTAATGGATTCTAATTCTATTTCTTTTTCCAATCTTGATATTTGGGTGGAAATGGAATCAGCCCGTTTGAGTATGATGTTTAGGTCAGATGTTACTTTCTTTTTTGAGATTATCAATTTTTCGAGTTCGTTGATCCTCGATTTATGAAGCGCGATCCGCTCCAACTTGTTATGGATGATCTTATCTGTCCCGGATTGTCCGAGCTCACCTTCGCAAAGCGGGCATTTTGATACCCCTGGCTTTATGTTTTTCAACAAATCGTCGCTTTCTTTTATGTCTGCAAGAATGGATTGGTGTTCGGACTGGAGCGAGATCGCATCTTTTTCCGCTTCGGATTTTCTTGATTCGAGAAGTTCGATTGTTTCTTCCTTGATTGTCTCGCATAGCGCTAACTTGTTCTGCTCCAGCTCTTTCCTGCTCTGCTCTAACCGTTTCAACCTTGTTTCAATCGATCCGATCTCTTTCGAGAATTGGGAAAGAAGTTTGTGGGTGTCCTGAAGTTCTTTTGCCAATGTTTCTTTATTCTTCCTGGCAACTTCGTTTTCGCTTTTCAAAACTCCTAACTTAGTTTCATCCGCCTGCTTTCCTTCCAGTTCTGTTTTCAGGTTCGATAAGGAAGTCTCAAGCATGATCTTCTCTCTGCTTAGCCGCTCGAACGTTTCTTTGTCTTTTGACATTTTCGAATAGATAATTTGGATCTGGTCGAGAGCGAGCGTTTGCTCCTTTAATAATGACTCGAGCTCGAGTTTTTTTGTTTTCGATTTTTCGATTTCCGCTTGATTTTGGTTTTGTTTCTCGATTGCTGTCGCTTGCTTTGTTTTATCGAACCTGGTAGCTAACAATTCCCGATTATCCTTCATCCGATTGATCACTGAAACAATATTCGTTCGGGCGATTTCGAAGCGGTCCAATCCAAGAAGCGCATCGAGTTCCTGTTTTCTTCTTCTCGGGTCGAGTGTGAGGAAATAATCGATGTTGTTTTGCTCGGAATAGATCGCCCGGGTGAAAAGGTCATAGTCAACTGAGAGAAGACTACCAACATATTCCGTGATTGCAGATTGGCCGCTTTCAACCAATTTGCTGTCTTTGAAAATTTCACCTGCAGAATCTACTTTCTGCTTTCCTTTAGATAGCTTCCGCTCGATGCGATAGTTCGATCCGTTCCATCCAAGTTCCATGATTATGCTTGCTTTATCCTCGTTCATTCGGAAGATGTCCTGTAGCTTTATCTTCCTGCGTTCAAGTGCCGGGAATGTCCCGAAAAGCGCGAATGATATCGCGTCCATGACTGATGATTTGCCGCTCCCCATCGCACCCACAAGCAGGTTCGTCCCTTCCCTGAATTCCAATAGCGTATCAGCATGCGAGCGCCAGTTCTGGAGACGGATGGATTTGATCATTGTTAATCGTTATTGAGAAGAAAGAGATAAAACTATACCGAAGAAAGGGATAAAAATTGGTTTGGGCATACTATCATTCTCTATGAAGACAAAGGTGATCACTGAGCGGTTCCCTAAGCCCTAATAAGCCACGGAATTTAGCGCTGATGATTGACGTGCGGGCTGAGAGAAA
>JBFYLN010000071.1:0-4130 GCA_041305425.1 Microcaldota archaeon
CGGAGTTTGAGTTCGGCGGCCTGCTGGTCGCTGTAAAAAACGAGGATAGCGGAAATCTAGAGACAGTTGCGAAGATCGGCTCGGGCTATAGCGAGGAGGAGATGGGGCAGTTTCAGGAATCGCTGAGCAAGATTACTACGAAAGCTCCCCCTCCAAATCTTGATTACAATATAACTCCTGATTTCTGGGTCGAGCCGAAATACGTGGTTGAAGTCGCATTTGATGAGATCACCCGCTCGCCAACACACACATGCAGTATGGAAAATGAGAAGGGCCTTGCGCTGCGGTTCCCAAGGATGGCTAAGTTTAGAAGCGACAAGGGTGTCAATGAAGCGACCACATCGCAGGAAGTGGCAAGCCTTTTCGCGCTTCAAAAAGGCGGTGCAGAGCGGCAGAGAACAGAAGAATAATCGAAGAAGCAAAGAACAAAAAATAAAAAAATAAAAAATAATAAAGAAAAAATATCGAAAAAACGAGGTTGAGAAAATGGAAGAAATGAAAGAAAGCAAAGCAGGAAATAAATCGGGCATCAAAAAGGAAACCAAACCTGGAAGTATGGGCGAACTGGAAGACCTTGATTTCCAGATCATGGATATTCTTCGGGATGATGGAAGGATCACCATGAAGGAACTCGGTTCTCGGATCGAATTATATGGTGATGCCGTTGCAAAACGCATTCGGAAGCTTGAGGAATTGGGCTTTATCAAGGGATACTCTGTGCTAGTGGACTATGACACCCTTGGCTTCGCGTTCACTGGGATCGTCCGCATAGGTCTGACAAAAAGCTTTATTGCAGACAATGGCGAGTTCAAGGACATACTTTCTATCCCGCAGGTCGCAATGGTCTGTTCCTTAACCGGGCCATCGGACATAATCGCGCTTATTCGGGGGAAGGACCCGGATGAAGTCCTTTCTATTGTAAACAAGATTTCAAAGAATCCGATAGTTTCCAAGACTGTGCTTGATGTCGTATTGAAAACGCATAAGCAGTTCGAGGAGTTCAACCCGCTTTCGCAAGAGCAAAGGCAGCAAATCGGGTTCCATCCCAATAAAAAACGCTTAGATCCGCTCGATTACTCGCTTCTGCGCATCCTGCGAAAGGATTCCCGTTCGACTCTCGAAGTCCTTTCTGAAAAATTATCCGCTCCGATAAGCACTGTGAAAGACCGGATCGGGAAGCTTGTCCGCAGGGGCTTGATAAGGCGCTATGTTGCAGACCTGGATTTCGAAAAGCTAGGGTACCAGATCCGCCTGTTCTGCACAATCGAGCTTGAGAAAGGCATGATGAACAACCGGACATTGGTCGAGCAGATGCTTTCAATACCTGAACTCGAATCGCTTTATGCAACTGCCGGCTTGTATGATATGCATCTGACCATTCGTGCAAAAGACCAAAAGCATTCGGAGGAACTTCTTGGAAAGATCACCCAAATGGAAGGCATTAACCGGACCTCTACATTTGTCGTGCTTTCGACCATGAAGGACTTTATCGAGTTCAATCCATTAGATGGGGACAATTTGAAAAGGTGAGATTGTTGACAATTGAGATTAGCGATGCGGACAGGACGATCTTGCGGATACTGCGGTCAAACTGCAAAACAAGCAAGGAAGAGGTCGGCAAACAGGCGGGCATCAGTGCAGATGCTGTCGCATCGAGAATTTCATACCTGCAACAGTTGGGGGTAATACGCGGCTGCAAGGCACAAATAAATTTCGGGAGTATAGGCTACAAGTACGGGTTGGTTTTGCGCCTTTGGATAAAAAAAGGTTTTGTCGGAGACGCATCAACGTTCAGGGAATTGTTTTCCATGCCCGAAATTTTATCAGCTGATGCGACCAGCGGCATTTTTGATATCCTGGTCAATCTTAGGTCAAATAAGGCAGAATCGTTTTTTTATGTCTTGAAACGTTTCGTTCTCCACAGCCGCTACTCGAAATTTGCGATTGGTGGAGCAACCTTTGCCCATAAGGAAGTGGAGGATTTCAACCCGTTTTCCAACGAGGTTTTTGCCCCAACCCGGCTCGGTCCGGATTTTTTCGAGCTTGACCAGAACGAGCTTAAGATACTTTCCGAGCTCAGGAATGACTCTAAAAAATCCCCTGCAATCCTTGCCTCGATCCTTAATCTGCCTCAATCAGATCTAGAGGAGAAAATCAGAAATCTCGAGAAAAAAGGCGTGATAAAGAAATATTTTGCAGATATCGATTACCATAAACTCGGGTTTTCTACAAAATTCCTAACCTGCATAAGCCTGGAGAAAAAGCACATCGGAGACATGGAACTGGTTTCCAGGATCGCTTCAATGCCTCAAGTTGAAATGCTTATCTCACGCAATGCCGGCTCAAAGCTTGAAGTCAGCGTGCTATCACGGGATTTTGCAGACATGAAATCCAAATTGCATGAGCTTGGCAAAATAGATGGGGTCAAGCATCTTCGGACTTCTATTTCTTATCTTGAAATGAAAAGCGGATATGATTATAACCCGTTTTAGGCTTTAGGGTTTGCTTTTTATTTTTATTCTTCTTATTCTCCCTATTCTTCAAATCTGTCCTGAAGGTGTGCTCCTATGGAAGTAAAAAGCAAGATGTGCGCAACTGCGCAGACCGATGATGATGTCCTGGCTGTTTGCCTTTTTGAAAATGAAACAATTCCAGCTGAATTTAGCGAGTTCCTTCATGCGCTATCTAAAAAACAATTCATTGGAAAGCCCGGGCAGGTATTTTCTGCAACAACCCAGGGAAAAGCTTCTTTCAAGAGGCTTTTGCTTGTCGGCATGGGAAAGGAAGACGAATTCGTTCTCGATTATGCAAGGCGTGCGGCGGGAACTGCAGTGCGGTATTCTGAAGCCATGAAATGCGCTTCATTATCCATCATGCTTCCTGGGGTTCCAGGTGCAAAAGGATTTGACCAATCAGATATTGCGCAGGCGGTTGCAGAAGGCGCTGTTCTTTCAGGATACAAGTTTCTTGAATTCAAGACAAAGAAGGATGAATTTTTCGATGTGGAGAAGGTAACGCTGATTTCCGGGCAGGACTTTTCCGATGCGGTTAAGAAAGGTGTTGCGCTAGCAACTGCGCAAAATTATGTGCGCAATCTGGATGAGTTTCCAGCAAACATCATGACGCCGCAAAAGGTCGCGGAAGCGGCAAAAGTGCTTGCCAAAGAGAAGCGACTGTCAGTAAAGGTGCTGGAGAAAAAGGATCTGCAGAAGCTTGGAATGAATGCGTTCCTTGGGGTGAATTCCGGAAGCGCTCTGGACCCGAAACTTGTGGTTCTCGAATATAATGCAGGAAAGAAATTGCCTTTCTATTCGATTGTAGGTAAAGGGATTACTTTTGACTCTGGGGGGATTTCGCTCAAGCCATCAAAAGGAATGGAAGAAATGAAATATGATAAGACCGGCGCACTTGTTGTGCTTGGAGTGTTCAAGGCTGTGGCAGAGCTAGGGCTTCCGATTCGTTTGCTGGGGCTTATGCCGCTTACTGAAAACATGCCATCTGGCTCAGCACAGAAGCCTGGGGATATTGTAAAAGCGTACAACGGAAAGACGATCGAAGTATTGAATACTGATGCAGAAGGCAGATTGATACTTGCTGATGCTCTTGCTTATGCGGCTGCGCAGAAGCCAGATGCGATCATCGACCTTGCGACACTCACTGGCGCGATACTTGTTGCACTCGGGCGGGCTGGTGCTGGATTGTTTTCGAATGATGATGCGCTATCGAGTGCAATTGAGAAAGCCGGTCTCAAGACTTACGAGAGGGTTTGGAGATTTCCGCTTTGGCCTGAATATATCGAGCTCATGAAATCCGATATCGCGGATTTGAAGAACATTTCCGGGGAAGGGGAAGCGGGCTCGATAACCGCAGCTGTGTTCTTGAAGGAGTTTATCGGGGAGTGCAAATGGGCGCACCTTGATATTGCTGGCGTGGATATGATTAGCCGGCCGCATCCGTATTTGGGAAAAGGAGCGAGCGGTATCGGGGTAAGGCTGGTTGTGGAGACGTTGAAGAATCTGGGCGGGAAATAATACGATGGAGGAAGATGAAATTGTTTCCCCGGATATCCTAATTCTGTGTTAGTTATAACTATACGAAACCAACAAATTCAGGAAAAATAATATGTTGGT
>JBFYLN010000072.1:0-7211 GCA_041305425.1 Microcaldota archaeon
GACTCTCTTCCGATCTATCCACATACAGCTCTTTTATGTTTACGGGATTCAAATTAGGCTGGAACGCGTCATGAATGGCGATTTTGTTTTTCATACTGAAGGTAGCGTTGAGATGGATTTATTAACTTTTCCTAGCTAATGTCATTAGTGAGAGGTCTCTCACTAATGATAGGTGTCCGCATGGTACGAATAAGCAAAGATAAGGTGAATAAGCTGGAGGAGCTCATAATATATATCCTAAGACAACGCGGAAAACCTATCAGTACCAAAGAAACAGCAGAAACCCTGGCCAGGTCATGGGCATATACAAATAAGATATTGAATGAGATGAGACGGAAAGGGATCATACGGAGAATAGACTATGGCCAGACCCATTTTTGGACTTTGAGTTAAATCCGTCCGAAATGTTATAGCCATGCCATCGGCAAATGTTATAGTGACCATTTGATGGGGGATTGTTTTTCGGGAAAAGGAACAAAGAAAAAAAAGGAGAGGAAGAAGTAAGCTGGTTTGGAACAAAACGAAAAATCAGGTTCACGCCGTTATGGAAATGGTTGGATACACTATAATGCACAAATTTAACTACTTTTATGCATTATAAAATTGCTCTTGCCAGATGGTTTATCGCGGAAAATAAGCGTGTACTCCTCATATTTCCGTCATCATTAAGTGATTGTCAAGGGAGTGACTTCGCTCAGGTGTTTCAATTTAAAGGAAAATTTCTGATTTCGATCAGTTCCAAAGCAGAAACTGATGGAAAGAAGAACAGGTTCTTAAGCTGAAACTGGAAACCCGAAACAATCCACGTATCAGGAAAACTCGAAACCGGAAACCATGCTGCTAAGGCAGCAAGTTTTCCAGGTTCCTTCGGAACACCGGAAACGCTACACTCCTCCCATTTCCCCTAATCCGGCTCCTTTCAAATCATTCATCTTTTCGATCATTTTGTCTAAGCACGCTTTCAACGCTTCCGGAGTATGGACTTTGACTGAAGCTCCAGCAGCCTTGGGATGGCCGCCGCCGTTTCCGCCAAGGGAAACACCAACCTCTTTCATCACTTCGTTCAATTCGATAGGGCAGCTCTTCCTCGCACGCGCTGAAATCCGAGTCTCCATTTCCTTGTCTTTCCAGCTAGCGACAAATGCAACATCTGCGGCTTCTGAAATAACTTGTGCTGCATCGGACTCATTGGAGCTGACTTCCGATGTTGCAACCAGAATATTATCAACATAAACGAAATTGACCCGCTGCATTGCTTTGAGTATCGCAGCCTTGACATCTGAGCGGTGCTCCGGGTCAGCGATCTCAAGCAATTCAAGATAGCTCGCTCCACATATTTTCATCAGGCGCCCGAGAATCTCAAAAGTATCGGCACTGCTCGATTTGAACCTTGCGGTATCAGAAATTATCCCGATTGAAAGCGCGAATGCGACATCCTTGTTTATCGAAGATGGAGGCATCAACGCTGCAATCATCTGCGCTGCAGAAGGAGAGTGATCATCAACTATCATGCGCTCGGTTTTCATATCTCTTCCTTGCGGATGATGATGGTCAATAACGAGTTTGATCTGCCATTCTCTTGCAGATTCCAGCAGAGTATAGGAAGCAGTATCAACAACGACTAACCCGGCATACTTATGTTTATCCAATTCACGTATTGGATGAGTCTGAATGCCAAGAAAATCAGCTAATCCTTTTGCGCCTTCATCAAGGTCATCGACTGCGATTATTGATTTTGGAAAAATTTGATGAAGTGAATAAGCGCAAGACAATCCATCCATGTCTGCCTTGCGGTGGGTGGTTATAACTAACTTAGCAGATTGGTTTGAAGAAAGGAAGGTGTTGAAATTTTCCAAATCATCCTGACTTACCATACTCCTTCATCTTCTCCTGGAGTGATTTCTGCGCACCGTTTACAGATTCACGGAGCTTCTCTTCCTGCTTTCCCATTGCGCTAAGTTTTACACCAATTAGTTCTTCCCGATCCTTGAGCTCTTTTTCCGCTTCAACCTTGTCTGAGAGCATCATGAGCGAACCCACATTCCGATAGATTGCGCCTTTGGATTTCTTGAGCTCTTCGACTGCGTGCTTCACTTCGTTGAGCTGCATCTGAAGCTGGTGCTTCTGGATCAATACGACTTCGAGCTGTTTCTCGAGATTTTCGTATTCAAGGAGTTCATCATCAAATTTTGTATCTCTTTTTTGGTTCATGTCATGCACCCATCCATTCAAATCTTTATTATCATGCACTATCTTCATTATCTCTTTCGATACCTTCAAAAACCTGCAGGTCGCGCAAGACCGAGTTCGCGGCAGCGCGGAAAGCGACAACATCCTGCGCATCGATAATTATCAAAAGCCTTTTCCCATCAAGCTTTGCACTTATCTTCGCTCGCCCGCTCTCAATCCCCTTTCCCAGCGCATCAAGAGATGATTTTGCGGATTCAGGCGAATCGCAGATGATCTCGATAACGGATTTCGCTCGCATTATTTTCACTTTTCAATTTTCGCTTTCATGATTTTCATTTACTATTCGCGTTCGCATCAATCGCCTGTTCCGATATCCAGCGCCATTTCCCGGATGAAAGGACTTCGATTGTTTTCAAGATCGCAGGCTCATCCTTCTTTTCCATGACGATATTTATCTGGTCTTCCCCATTCGCGCGGCAAGTTGCTACAAGTTGCGCAATGGTTTTTTTGCCCCTTGCGCAGAATTTATTGTTCGCACGGGACGCAAGCTGTTTTGCAAATTTTGATGTTTCAGCGCTGGCGTACCGGCTGGTTGTGAACATCCTAATCTGTATTCGCGTCCTTGGAAATCGGCGGCCTTGATTTAAGGAGCATCTTTGCTCCGGTTGAAGGGAAGACGAAATTCTTCTCATCAAGTATCTCGACCATTGTTCCGGTTTTAAGGTCTTTGTATTGTCCCAATATACCACCTATGAGCTTGAATATCCTTTCACATTGCGAAGCATGATTTCGCCTGCTTCGGTGTTGAGCGAATAGCAGCCACCTGTGAGCTTTGAGTCGCAAGAGCGGCATTGCCATATCGCATAGCTTTTCCGAACCACTTTCTTCTTTCCGCATCGTGGGCATTCGTATTTGGACTTCTTTGAGATCTCCGCTGCGACCACAAGTTTCCTTATCCTGGCCCCGAATTTTTGTGTCCTGAGCATATTATTTCACCTTAAATAATGTTTTCAATATCAGATTATCATATGTATATTTGTTAAATGTTTTTTTAAATCATCATTCTAGCTTGGCTATGACCTCTTGCCATTTCGAAAAGGAAATATCGACATTGTTCATAAGCTCTTCCTTGGTCAAGCTTCCCTTTCCTTTTTGTATTGTGCATACATGAGAGCCGGTTGTTGCAACTGTGATTATCGTATCCATTGAAAGCTCCTCATCCAGGCTCGGGTCAAGCAGCCAGTGGTTCCCGACTTTCACAAATGTAGTTGATACCGGAAGCGCACCGACATTCAACATGCCAGTGTATTCGCCTCTGATGATTTTGTTGTTCTCGACCTTGGGCATTTTTGCACAGGAGAGCGCGGCTGAAGCAGCAAGCGTTCCGGCGTCAATGAAATTGCCTCCATGGTCGATCACATAAAGGTCGAGGAATAATGAAAGGACTTTCCCCTCATCTACGTAAAATGATTTCAGGTCAACACATTCTGCGCTCCTTACCGCGCGATCCACAATCCTTGCGAACTCGATCGAAGTCTCGTCAGGCGGGCCTGATTCGAATGATGGGGACGCAGTACATAATAGTTCGGCGTTCGAAATCAAAACTCCTTCGTTCGGGCGGTCTGGGAACGGAGTTGCCATATCGAATTTGACTGATGCCAAAACTTTTGTCGGCCCGATAGATACGAGCGCTGAGCCTTCTGCAGTATCAAGCACGTTCTTTTGCACTTCGATTGCCCGGAACTCGTCAAGAGTCCGGTTATCATACCGCGTGCCTTTTGAGAGCGTCTGGAGCAAAACGTCTTTTCTCATCTTGGACATGATTATGTTTTTCAGTTCTTGTGCCATGTTTCCACCTTTTACATCTTTAATTTAGCCTCTCCAGTCTGGGAATAGAATCGCTTTAACGCATCCTGCTGCACTTCGTGGAGCTTACCTTCAGAAGCTTCTGCCAATTCAATCACACGTGCAAGTTCATCTCTTGACAATAGGCCGTCCATCTGGATCAACAGGATTTCCTTATCCCTGGATGAAAGTGCGATAGGCGTATCAGATTGGCCGAAGTTATCCTCTTTTTTTCCGAGGTCAACTAACAGCTCGCCATCTGCTTTTCCGATTGCGATTGCAGACACCATGTCTTTCATCGGGATGCCCGCATTTGCAAGCGCTGCTGCGGCAACCGTAATACTTGCAGTTCTCGTTCCTCCTTCTGCCTGAAGCACATCGATGTAAATATCGATCTGAGTATTCGGATATTTTTCTGCCATGACCAGGTTCTCGAAGACTTCGCGGATCACTTTGGATAACTCGGTGCTTCTCCTGCTCGGCCCGCTTCTCGAGTGTTCCTCAAGCGAAGCGAAGGGCGACATCATGTACCTGCATTTAACCAAAGATTTGTACGGGCTTGCCTCGAATCTCGGGATGCATTCCCGTGGCCCATAAACACCGCAAAGTATTTTATTTCCACCCCACTCGATATACGCAGAACCGTCTGCCTCATGGAGAATTCCGACATCGATCTTAATCGGGCGCAGTTCATCAACCGCCCTTCCATCAAGCCGTTTTCCGTCAACGACCAGCTTTACTGATTCATCTTTCATGTTTTCACCAATAGAATGTAATTTTTTTTCTGAATTCAAATTTGATTTCCTTCTCTAACTACAGCTCCAGCATTAGCAAACAACGCCGAAACCCGGTCAGTCAGGCCAGGGAAATGCGCCTGTTCCTCGATCATTGTTATCGCTTTTATCGCAAGGGGCATGTCCGCACGCTCAGATACCCAGACGTATCCGTTGTTGCCGACCATCAAATCACCGACATGCTCCTTGACAAGGTTTATCATGCTGGATTGCCGTCCGATAAGCCTTGGGACTTTTGCCGGAGGGAAAATGACGAGCTTTCCTTTTGGAAGCCGCCTTACTTCTGTAAGGTCGATATCCCCGGTCTCGCTGACTTCCTTGACCTTGCAGATCACGAAATCACCGAGCTCCAGGCGGACTTTATTTTCTCTTGTAGAAATGAAAGCTGCATTCGGCAGATTCAGGTCAACGTCGTATCCCGCGTGCCTTGAATCAGTCACCATGCCGATCACGACATCTTCAGAAAACGGGCGGTAGACCTTCTCGAGCGGAATGAATTTGTTGTCCTCTCCCATCATGCCAACGACTGCAGCATATGTCCCTTCCCCTTGCGCAAAAGCACCAGGCATAGGAACCCTGCCTTCTGCCACTTTTTCACCTGGAAGGATAATTCTTCTAATATCCATATATGTTCACCTAAGTTTATGATTTATCCCGTATGGTGCGCAATGAATGCAACACATCATCAGGACAGTAATTATTCACAGAATATAGTCGCTTTAGTATTTCTATCACACGACAGAACTAATTAAGGGAAGAAAGGTTTAAAAATGAGGTGAATTGAGCTACCTCTCTCCGAGTAACTTAGTCTCGACCTGCCCGCCAGTCATTTTGTTGAGCTTGTCGTAGAAATCGCCCTGCTCTCCGCCGAAGATTTCGACTACGCAAATGAAATCCCCGGACTTTGTCCATTCTTCCTGCGCCATGCCCCAGGATTTGAGCGTCCCGTAAGCCTTGTGCGCAAATGCTGCAGGCACTTTCACCGCGATTTTCACTTTATCGAATTTAAGCGGGATTATCGGCCTAAGCTTCTTTATGATATCAGGAAGTTGCTCACGCACATCCTTGAACGGATCGATTGTGATTTTCGCCTCTTCGAATGCATTTTCCATTCTTGTTGGAGTGTGGGGCGAGTTCGATCTCGGATCCATGGATTCGCGCAAAAGGATCGCGAATATCTGCTTGCGCTTGTCTTCAAGTTTCTTCCTTTTCTGTTCGGTTGTAAGCTGGACTTCGCCATGCTTCATGATGAATTCTAACACGACGAAAATATCATTTGAGCCAAATACCTTGAGGACATCGCCAGCTTTTGCCTTCTCTGCTTTTCTCGCATCTTCGTAAACTTCTTCAGATACTAGGATATTCTTGAGGTCTTTCTTCTGCCCATCAAGAAAAAGATATGCTGCATCAGGGTCAACATAAATCTCGAAATGCTTCCCTTCCCGGTCATATGATGCGATTATCGCCTTGTCAAGTGAAACCATTATGATCAACCAGAGTTAGGAATCGCGTTTCATCTTAATATTGGTATCGTTACCCATAAAATACATCTTTCTTCCTTCAGCCTCTGAAAATTGCGCGGCCTTTTGCGCGATTGATTCGATCAAATCTTTTTTCAGGTTCACCAGGCGGATCTGAGTTTCGGTTAAAATCGCGCCTCGGAGGATTTGGGCACTACGCAGGAATTGTTCATCCGGATCGCTGATTTTGGAAATAGCTTCCAACTCAAGAGGGGTAAAAAAAGAATTACCCAATCCCCTGATCTTTTTCATGAATTCCAAAGATGGCTCATCCGCATTAAAATATACCTTGAACTTGCTTGCGATCGCATTTCTCTCAAGAATCTTATGCGCCATGATTGCCCAGGGCATTAGCAGGTTCATGACTTTCAATCTCGATTCGGAATTTGTTAGCGCGAACTCAGAGACCATCGCTCCGCGCCGGATTAGTTCCTCATCCGAACTTTTAATTATAAAAAGAGCAGCTCCGGCAAGGATGCTTTCTGGGATTAGATATTCCTGCTCAAGTCCGCAGATTCGGATTGTCCTTAAGATAACTTCAGTCTCGAATTCTGCTCCCATCTCCTTTATGGTGTTATCGATGAAAACCGAAGGTTCTGGAACGTTCTTCGCATCGTATGGTTTCCTTGATGCTGCAATCGCCATTGCCCCAAATCCAGTCACGCCGGCGAGATTGCAAAAAGTATCTTTGGATTTCAAAAGAGTGGAAAAAGCTGAAACAAGTTCACGCCTCAATTCCCGGTCATAAACAAGATCCCAGGCATTATTGACTGCCTCGGCTAGTGCAAACCCTGCGTTCGCCTTAACTTGCATCGGGACGCCGTTTTTCTCAATCGCCTTAAGCTTATTCAGCAGTATTTTC
>JBFYLN010000073.1:0-2586 GCA_041305425.1 Microcaldota archaeon
TCAGATGATGTAATCGCGACCTTTGTTGCTGCCAATACCAGAGGAAGCTGATCCTGCCTCAAATTGTTGTTCGCCACAAGCTCAAAAAACGATGCTATCGCTCCTTCATCTCCTTGCATAAGGAGTTCGAGCAGCTTCGGCTTTTCTGTGCTTTGCGTTTCTTCCATCTGAGGTTTCACCTGTTTTTTATCTTTGGGAGCATTGTTTGTGTGTTATATATTATGACATTTGATGTATTTAAACCTATTGTTTTTTCAAAGTGAAGCGAGTGCGGGCCGGAATTGTTTTCTCAGCCTCATTTTGTTCATCATTTCCAGGGGTTTGAACCACGGCGCTGGCTTTGCGAAGACGCCTGTGCTTATTTCCGTTCGCTCACCTGCAATCCTCAACGATTCCTTTGCCAATGAGGCTTCAGTGCTTTTCGGGTTTGCATCTATCATCTTTCCAAGCGCTTTCCAAACATTCGGATTGTTTGAGTACCTTAAGAATTCTATTGAACTATATTTTATATCTCCAATGGTATTTTCAGCAGAAAACAAAAGCGTGTCCTCGATTTTGCCGACAAGTTCCGAATTATCTATCCTATTGACAAACCGGTTTTTGAAAATGTTCCCAAGCATAACTACGCTTGAATGCGCGTCAAAATATTTTGACATTTCGGGTATCTTCGAGTAGAATATTGAAAGGAAGATGCTTGAATAGCAGTTGCCTTCAAAGCCTCTCAATTCATCCGTAATCGTCTTTCCAAATCCGAGCAGCTGCAAATGTGCGGTTTGGCTCTTTTCATTTTTCAGGGCATGTATAAGCAAGTCTGCAACCTTAAGGCATTCTATTCTATCCATGGAACCGTTATGGATCATTTCTTCAATTGTCGACATAACTGCTGCTCTTTTTTGTTTATCATCACCGCTAAGTAATCTGTAAATCTCTTCTTTCATTTAATCACGTTGTATTCTTTTCTTTTGGGGAGATCGATCAATCATTCTGGCTGTTCTTGATTTTCCAAAATTCAAACTGGTCTATCCGAATCTTCCTAAAAATAAATTAATCCGGTTTCCTTTATAAGCCTATCGCAATGTTGCCAACATTGCGAGAATTTTCCCGATTGTTCCAAAGGAACAATGGGCCCATTTTTGGCAAAAACCAAAAATCGGGTCGAATTGTGCATTGTCCGAGCATCAGCGAGGTGGTTCAATTCGAAAAATGTGATGTTTTAAAGGAGTTGCAATACAATCTCAATCTGTCGTGATTATTATGGCTATTTCCCCATTCGAAGAAAGGTATCGGACAGAGATGAATGCGATTTTTGAAGAATCGAATAAACTAAAGAAATGGATGGATGTTGAAGTCGCTTTGACAAAAGCGCATGCGAAAATGGGGACTGTGCCAAAGGATGCGGTCAAGAAGATAGAAGACGGGGCAAAGAAAGTCAAATTGGAGCGAGTTCTTGAGATCGAGGCGGAAATTCATCATGATCTTATGGCAATGGTGAAGGCGCTTTCCGAACAATCCGGAGATGCGGGCAAGTATGTGCATCTTGGATCTACCAGTTATGATATCGAGGATACTGCGACTGCACTGATATTTTTGGATGCTATTAATATGCTGGACTCGAGGATCGAGACTCTTTCTGGGGTGTTGCGGGATCTTGCAATCAAGCATAAGAAGACCGTCTGTATCGGCAGGACTCATGGCCAGCATGCTGTTCCTACTACTTACGGGATGAAGTTTGCTATTTATTATCAGGAGCTGTTGCGAAATCTCGAGCGTCTTTCTGAAGCGAAGAAACGGATCGGAGTCGGGAAAATGAGCGGGGCGACAGGGACAATGGCAACATTCGGCGTCTCGGGTTTAGAAGTTCAGGGTCTTGTGATGAAGGAACTTGGGCTTGAAGCTGCGAAAGTTACTAATCAAGTAGTACAGCGCGACCGGCATGCGGAAGTGATGTGCGTGCTTGCGATCACTGCTGCGGGTTTGGAGAAGATCGCAAAAGAGATTCGTAATTTGCAGAGGAGCGAGATTCTTGAAATCAGCGAACCGTTCGGAAAGAAACAGGTCGGGTCATCAACCATGCCGCACAAACGAAACCCGCACAAAAGCGAGCGCGTATGTTCGATTGCGAGATTGGTTCGGGCGAACGTTTTAACTGCGCTGGAGAACATTTCATTAGAGCATGAACGCGATTTGACAAACAGCGCTTCCGAGCGGGCGATCTTCGGAGAGAGCTTCATCGCAGTGGATTACATGGCGCTTGAGATGACAAAAATTCTTCAAGGATTGGAATTCTTCCCTGAGAATATCGAGAGGAACCTGAATCTGACTCACGGATTGATCATGGCAGAACGCTTGATGATCGCGCTGACTGACGAAAAAGTGATGGGAAAAGGAAAAGCGATCGGAAGGCAGGAAGCGCACGAGCTTGTCCGCGAGTTGGCGCAGCAGGCATTTCGGGAGAAGAAAGAATTGAAGGATCTGGTTGCGCAGAAGAAACTGCTTTCGCAGAAAGAGCTTGACATCATCTTCGATCCGCATACTTACATCGGGATGGCCGAGA
Source organism: Microcaldota archaeon (assembly GCA_041305425.1). Classification (GTDB taxonomy): domain Archaea; phylum Micrarchaeota; class Micrarchaeia; order Anstonellales; family Bilamarchaeaceae; genus CAILMQ01. The sequence continues at coordinate 2,555 of JBFYLN010000073.1, forward strand.
GGATTGTTGAGGAAGCCGTGAAAGAATAATGA
>JBFYLN010000074.1:0-2691 GCA_041305425.1 Microcaldota archaeon
AAGATCAGATTCCTGGAAGCCAAGATTTATCGAGATTAAAAATTGTTCGGGGATGTTACTATTTATAGGATTACTAGGCATTTTCTTATATTGTGAAATCTTATCGAGTATTGCCTGTGGAATCTGCGGAGGGCTCGGTGGAATCTGCGGAATATTCGGTGGCATCGTCGGTATTGTCTGCGCCTTCACCGTATTCCCCAATCCAACCGCTCCAGCTACAACTCCTCCAACTGCGATTCCTGCGTTTGCAAGGATCTGCTGTCTTGTCATGCCTTGCGGAGTTTTTGTCCGCTTTGCTTTCTTCTTCGCAAGAGTCGGAGCCCATCTTGAGCTGTTATCAACATTTCCATTTCCCATATTCATTCCTGGTTTCTTATTCGGTTTTGCCATACTTCATCTACCTCATTTTTTTATCTTTTTTATTCCCGTTTCAAAAGAGGAAACCCAGAAAAGTTCCCCCCCCCCCGAATACGGAATCGATATGCTTACAGAGGTGAGGTTTATATACGTTTGCATGGACTTTTCAAAATAAAGAATATTTTCTTGTTTCGATCAATTCAAAAGCAAAAACTGATGAAAAAGAGAACAGATTCTTAAGCCGAATTTAACGGAATAAAGAAAAGTGAAGAAACGGATTCCCGCGTGCCGTTTTTTCCAATTTTTCCTTCACTCAGTTTTATAACGCTGACTCTTTCAAATTAGAAAAAAAGTGATTTTATGAAACCGCTTCCGGATGAATTGGACCTGAGGATACTTGCCGAACTTGAGATAGATGCAAGGGCATCCACTACGGATATAGCAAAGAAGGCAGGCGTATCCATGAATACCGTCAAAACGCATATTGAAGAGATGGAGCATATCGGCCTGATAAAAGGGTATTCGATAAAGGTGGATTACATGCGCTTTGGATACCAGTCCAACCGAGTGTACCTAAAACTCCAGCACACCAACAGCAGCATAGAATCAGGCATGATCGATTATTTGAAAAAATCCCAGTTCTGCAGCTGGGCAAGCTTTGCAAGGGGAAAGTTTGACCTTGGCGCATTGTTTTGGACAAAAAACTATAGGCAGTTCATTGATACCTGGAACGACTTCAAGAAACAGTTCAAACCGTACATAAGGGACGCAATGATCACAAGATATTTAGGTGAATCTACAACCTGCTTCCCGTTCACAAAGGAAATTTACCCGAACCACCAGATTACGATTGGGATCGATGAACCAACTGCAATTGATGAGGTTGATCTTTCATTGCTGCGCATCCTTTCAACAAATGGCAGGGCAACGTATTCTGACATCGGCAAATCATTGGCTCTCACCCCTTCAGCAGTCAAATACAGGATGGATGCATTGACAGAAAAAAAAGTCATCGTTGCCCCAAGGACACGGATCAATTTCGGTGCGCTCGGATATTCGTTTTACAAAGTGGATTTTGATTTGGAAAAATTCGAGGAAAATGGCAGGCTGGAGAAATGGATGCTGGAAAAGCCAAACGCACCGCATATCATAAGGTCGTCTTCCGGAGCAGACGCAGAAGTGCAGCTATGCGTAAAATCATCCAAAGAGCTGGATTCGATTCTCAAGGAAGCGAAAGACGAGTTTTCAGAAACTCTAAGGAGTTATGAAATCCATGAGTTCACTCACGAGATAAAAAGCGAGTATATGCCTGAGTTCTAGAATAGATATTTCTGCGTGCCAATTTGGTTTTTCACCCATACCTAAGCCTTCTCACTTCCAACGGGATCATTGGATTCGAATCATAGTCTTTTCTCAAACGCCAGGAAACCGGCTTTTGCCCTCTCACTAGTAGCGAATCCAGAACCAGCCTGAGCTCGAAGAGCTTCCAGCGGATGGTTTCGTTTTTTTCCTTCAGCCTTGCTTCATCAGTCAATAATTTGTCAAGATGCTCGACTTGGACATAAGGAGGATTATTGCTCTTTAGCATCATGATCGTCTCATCGATCCTTGCGATCCTCTGCTCGAGCGATTCGTCTGGACGCATAAATATTTCCTGCATAGATTCACCTAATTAATCCTAAATGAACAGCGTCGAAGAGATGTCGCCGGCAACAGGCGACATATCTCCGCGATACGCGGAGAAGACTCCACAGCACAAGCTTGTTCGCAGGAGCGACCTTTCATTCGACGCTGAATTCCCAAATTGGGTCGCTGCAAGAAGCGGGGTATGCGACCCAATTTAGGAATCATTTACGATTTTTCAATCGATTTCCCTTCAGGGAGATCTTACCATCAAGATACAATTATTCTGTGTTATATTGACCTAACCTAGAATTAATTCTACGCTATACCAAACCAACCAAATCGAACATGAGTATTTGTTGGGTTCTACCTGAAGGTTGTTTGGTATATCGAAACCAACATATTATTTTTCCTGAATTTGTTGGTTTCGTATAGTTATAACTAACACAGAATTAGGATATCCGGGGAAACAATTTCATCTTCCTCCATAGTATTATTTCCCGCCGAGATTCTTCAATGCTTCCACAACCTAACGAACCCCGATACCGCTCGCTCCTTTTCCCAAATACGGATGCGGCCGGCTAATCATGTCAACGCCAGCGATATCGATATGCGCCCATTTGCACTCGCCGATGAACTCCTTCAAGAACACAGCTGCAGTTATCGAACCCGCTTCTCCTTCCCCGGAAATGTTCTTCAAATCCGCGATAT
>JBFYLN010000075.1:0-4831 GCA_041305425.1 Microcaldota archaeon
TCAAATCAGTAACTGCCTGGGATCCGATGTTCCCCATCATTCCTGATGTCGGTTCAATCCTATTGAATGGATTGGAAGATGGATTCATGCCTGCTGCTTCCAGGCCATGCTGCGCCGTGTAAATGCGATTTAACGCATGTTGGCCTCGGTCAATCAAGCTTATTGCCTGATTCTGTCTCTGCCCGGTTCGGTTTTCCATTCTTTCAATTATCACAAGCTTGTTTGCGATATCCGCATCTGCTTCTACTTTCTTACTCAGCAGATCGCAATCCTGATATGTGTTTTCAAGATAAGCTGGTTTCTGGTATTGCATATATACTGGGGATACATACTCATATTCCGGAGCGAGGAACTGGCTTGCGTTGCATGTACGGTTAATAATTTGTTCTGTCAGCTCTTCGTTGTTGCATGCAGTGCAGTTAATCTTGGTGATGCCGGGTTTTACAATTGAATTATTGAACAAATTGGCCATTGAGCCATTAGACGGACTGATTGTAGAATCATTGATCGGCTTAATGGCTGAATCATTAAGCGGCTTGATCGGAACCATTGTCACATTCACGTTATTTTTCGTCGTATTTACCTGCAAGTTCTGGCCGACTGAGACGATTGCCGCATGGACTGAAAATGCCAGGATCAGGAAAAGGAAAAATTGTTTCATCATATCTGCACCGCATTGAAGATATATGCGAAAGCTAAAAAAGGAATCCAGGAAATCCGAATTGTTTCAAGTTTCGCTGAGAGCAGCTAATATCCGCTTATATATTTTTTTTAGGTTCCGATCCTTGATTTTGGGAATGAATTTTTCAATATCACTCCGGATTTGCTCCTTTGAACAAATCGGCCCCATTGTATCATCAATTTTCAATGATGAAAATGATTTGCCATCTCCTTTGTGGGCATATATCGAATTGATTTCAAGAGAGCCGAGATATTTTGCAAGAGTGGCAGAGCGGTATGAGCTTTTCTTATTGAGCTGATTGATTTTTTCAGACACGTCAATTGTCTTTGATTTATCACATACGACTATTTCGAGAATTTTTGTTGCGCTCCATTCAATGCCATAGTGGCGTGCAGCGCTGCTCAATCCCCAATACCATCTTTTCCGCCCATAGCGGAAATTGAATAATGAGGTGAAAAAATCCTGCTTAGACCTGATGAAATGGCCCTTCCGTTCGCGACCAGTAGGAATGTAATAAATGCCTTTGAAAAATACCGGTATAACGTAAAGCGATGCGATAGCCTTCTGAAGCATTTTCTTCGGTTTGATTTCATCAGACCTGATGAAAGTTCCACTGCCATACAACTTAGCGAAATCCTGATAGCCAGTCATACATCCACCCCTTGAATTTTTCAAACTCAACGTAAGGAAGATTTTCTATCTGCTCTCTTGTCTGGAAGATGAAAAGATCCTCCTTTTTTGTCCTTTTTATCTCTTTTAACCGTTCATCAAAATCGTGCTCTATGATTTCACATTCCCTTTTTGGGAATGTCGGCTTAATCCCAGTCTGCTTATTCAAAATGTACAAATCAACCAAGTCGCGAGCATCATAATTGGTCCTGCATAGGAGAGCTGACATTTTCATCTCAGAATATGTTCCTAAATCAAACACCTGGACGTCTGTCTGTTTGATCGTCTTTTTTTCGATTTTTGAAAACGGCGTCCCGTCATTGAATATTTCGACTTTGATGTTCGGGCCTATCCAAATCGACCTGCCACTGATCGATTTGATTTCAAATCCTTTTTCTTGCAGGCGCTCAGCCAGCTTTTTTAAGCATTCCTCTTCATGTGCATTTCCGATTTGGCTTGCTTTCGGATCATATAAATCAATATCTTCTGAAGCACGGTATTCTTTGAAAAGAATGATATTCAACGCTGTTCCTCCGACGAAAACAAGTCCTAATTTGGTTGCCTCTTCAATGATGTATGGCCAATTCCTTTCAATCCATGACCATTTTTCAAATATCGACATACAGTCCTATAGGATTAAACTATTTTTAATCCTATGCATCTGTGAATACTCTAGAAAACGTTGGTTTACCTAGCGGGCAATATATTCTCATTATCTATCTGGGTAATTCCAATACTCCCGTGCAAGATTAGTTCTGCGTCATGGCCGGATATTCAGGTATTTTTTGTTTTCTTTGACATATCTCCTGAAAAACCAATTGAGGAATATCCAATCATCCTTTTTTGTCTGGGATCGTTCAAGTGCGGTATAGTAACTCCCTCTTTTTTCATAAGGAATGTCGAACATGGGGAATCCCGCCTTATGGAGAATAAAATTCATAAGCAGCCTGCTGATCCTGCCATTCCCATCCCCAAAGGGGTGTATGGTCACGAATTGGAGATGAACCAAAGCCGAGAGTTCCACTGGATGTGTTTTATCTTTGTTCTTATTATACCAACCCATGAATTCCTGCATCAATGGATAGACCTCTACAGGAGAAGGCGGCAAAAACCTGCTCCCTGATATCCCAACCTGATAATCCCTGAATTTTCCTGCGATATCGCCTTTCGTTTCCTTGAACAGTTCCATATGCCAAGAGAGTATCATTTGCATTGACATGTCTTTTTTGTAATCCATCATGGCGTAAAATATCTTCTTGTGGCTTTCCGTCTCTTTAATATCGCGCAATGGCTTTTTGCTCGGTGTGATTCCGCGGTCAAGCAAGTCAGATGTTTCCCTATAAGTAAGTTTCGACCCTTCGATCCTGTTCGTATCGTATGTGAATTTTACCATGAAGGCATTTGTTTCCTTCTCTCTTACTGAGGCTGGAAGCGATGCCTGCTCTGATGAATAGTTCTTTTTTATCCGATCTAATAGGCGCAACCACTTTTCCGTGAATATCTCTGATAAAAACTCCTTTTTCAGCTCCTCGATGTTTTGTGGGATCGAAGTGCCGAGATACTTCTCCTTCTTATCAATTTTTCCCCCGTGCCTGATGCTATGTTCGAGATAGTAATACGCCTGCTCTCCAGTTTCCTTTTTCTTAATTTTCACCATGATTTCTTTTACCCCTACATATTTATATAATTTTGTATTTTACGCAAATTGTAGGGGTAAGGATATATCTTGTGATACGAGACAAATAGAAAATCTCATACTCTACACAGTATGAGATTAGCCAAAATTCATACGGTTGGGCGTATAATATTCTAGTACTCCGAGGAGCTAAAAAGCCATTTCCATAAAGGTATGTATCTGATCTTTTTCCCTTCGACCCTGTCTTCCTTTTCCTCTTCGTCAGTTATTATCAGGCCTTCCTTTAGGCTGAATTCCTCAAGGCATTTGACAAGTGCTGATACCTCCCGCTCTCTTGTTTCGCTGTCCCTGATGTCGTAGCAGACCTGAATCGCTTTTGTCACTTTCAGGCCCTCTTTAAGGATAAAATCAACTTCCTTGCCTTCTTCGTTCTTCCAGTAATACATATCCTTCTTGTTTCGCTTAAGCTCAAGGAAAACTGCATTCTCATAGAGCCTGCCAAGATCCTCCTTGAACCTGAATGATACTGTGTTTCTTAAGCCGCAATCAATGCAATACACCTTTTTGGGGTATTTCATCTGATCCTTTATCCTAAAGGAAAAAACAGGAACAAAAAACACGAAAAATGCGCTTTCCATATAATGCATATAATTGCTTATTGTTTCAAGAGATGTCTTATGTTTGAAAGATTCTGAGAGAAGATTTGCTAGTTTTCCTATGCTCACGGAATTGGATGCGTATGTGCATAGAATTGTTGCCAGCGCTTTCAGGGTGTCTGTCTCTTTGATATTATACCTTGCTGCCACGTCCCTAAGGATTATGCCATTGAAATATTCTTTGAGCAGCATTTCTTTCTTGTCTTTTGCCTCAAGCACGACTTTCGGGAAACCCCCGAATTCAACATATTGCCTTAGTAAGGAACTAAGCTTCCTTTTCTCAAGAAATTCCTTTCCTTTCTCGATCCCATTTCCCTTAAAGGAAACGAACTCAGGAAATGAAAGGGGATAAATATCCATCTGGATATTCCTGCCGCTAAGGGCAGTGGAAAACTCAGATGAAAGCAGCTTTGATGACGATCCGCTTACAATTATTTTTACTTTTTCTTTTTCCTGCCTGCTCCTCACCCATTTCTCCCATGCGCTGATATTCTGTATCTCATCAAAGACGATGTATGCCATCTGATCGATGTTTATCCTTTCCCTATATGCTTCGTATATCGTATCCATCAATTCAAGGTTCAGGTATGGATTGAAGATCGGTTCGTCGAAATTCACATAAAGCGTCTGCTCTTTCTTGGCCCCTTGTTTTATCACATGGCCTAAGAACTGTTTGGCTATCGTGGTCTTGCCGCCTCTTCTGACTCCTGTCAGGACCGTCGTTTCTTCCATTGCTTTCAATCCGACAATCGTATCCACATAATCGCTTCGCAAGATGCCAGTATCCTGATCTTTTCCCCAAAAATTAAGGTCTCTTATCGCCCTAAGCGCTTCTTCCCGTGATAACATAAATATCATACTGTGTGTAGTATGAGAAAGCTTAAATATCATACGGTTGGGAGTATGAGATTCCGCAGCGTCACGCCCGCGTTTTGCAAAAAAAAAACACTTCCTACACGTATATAAACCTTATCTGTGTAGCTTTTTGCGGGATCAATGCCAGGTGATGAATGCAGGAGGAAACCTTTTGCATGAGCAGGGCGCAAGATTGGTTCCGGAGAAAAGGTGAGTATATGAAAGAAAACGTAGGTCGGTTTGGAAGAGGAAATGTAAGTGGAAGAAGCAGCAAAGCGAATGACGTCTGGTGCGCGAAGGTTCTGCAGTGCGCACAAAAGAGCGGGGCGATAA
>JBFYLN010000076.1:0-4373 GCA_041305425.1 Microcaldota archaeon
TTTCGGAGAGCAGCGTTTCGGATCAGTAAGTAAGAATACTCACATTGTTGGCGAGCGGATCGTGCGCGGGGATTTCGAAGGCGCAGCAATGGCATTCCTTTGCGAGCATTCCGAAGAAGAGAAAAACGAGGAAGCGAAAACCGCCCGGAAAGAACTTTTCGAAACGCGCGATTTCCACTCTGCTCTCAAATCTTTCCCGAAACACCTGAAATTCGAGCGAACGATGATTGAACATTTGGCGAGAAAACCAGATGATTATATTGGTGCATTCCGAACCCTTCCAAGGCAAATGCTTCTTTTATTCGTTCATGCATTTCAATCTCATATCTTCAACCAGCTCTTGGCTGAGCGGATTCGGGAGGATAAAGGAAATATCAATATGGAAGAAGGGGAATACTTCTGTCCAGTTAACACTATTGGCTTTCCAGAAGTTGAAAAAATGGATGTTGACGGTTTTCTTTGCATGAAAATCCTTGGGTACAATTCGAATCCCAATGAACGCGAAAGAGAGCTTCTCGAAAAACTAAAAATTAAGAAAGAGGATTTCAAAATCCCGAAGATTCCGGAGATCGGATCAAAGGGAACGTTCCGGACCGCGTTCGCTCCATTGATTGGTTTTGGTTTCGATTCTCCAACCTGCACATTCCGTTTCTCCCTCCAGTCTGGTTCCTATGCCACGACTGCGCTGAGGGAATTTTTGGAAAAAGAAAAAGAATGATTGTGCTGTAAATCTGATTTACAGCAGCTGACAAAAATTTTATGTTTTTGGTCATTGTCCTATCCATAGAACAAGATTTATATATTTTGTCCTCCCTATAGAACAATATGGAAAAGGAACTTGTCAAGAAAATATTGATGGAATTTGAGGAAAGGAAACTGCCACAAGCCTTTGAAAGGGAATTAAAGCTTCCAGACGAGATTCTGAACGGAAAGATTAGAAAGGCGGTTATCATAACCGGCCCAAGAAGAGCAGGTAAAACATATTTCCTCTACCAGATCGCCTCCAGCCTCAAAAGCAAAAATATTCTTTATTTTAATTTTGAAGATGAACGGGTTGTTAAGCCAAGCGTCGAAGATCTTACCCTTGTCCTGGAGTCTTATCAGGAACTGCACCCGGAATCGGCTCTGGAATCCCTGAATGTTTTTCTTGATGAAGTCGAAAATGTCACAGATTGGGAAAGGTTCGTACGGAGGTTGCTGGACCGTGGCGCCAGGGTATTCATAACTGGATCCAATTCCAAATTATTAGCAGCAGAAATATCAACTGCGTTAAGGGGCAGGTCTGTTTCATATAAGATCAATCCATTTTCTTTTTGCGAATTCCTAAAAGCAAACGGAATAACTGAAACCGGAGATAAACTGATTCATGGAAACACGCGTTTCAAAGCATTAACGCTTCTTGAGAAATACCTAAAATGGGGCGGTTTTCCTGAAGTCGCATTGGTGGAAGACGAACAACTCAAAAGGCAGATTTTACAGGAGTACCTCCTTACAATGATGCATAAAGATATCATCGAGCGATACAAAGTGGATAACATTCCAGCTCTTGAGAACCTTATCAAATTTCTAATTTCAAATATCACCTCTCAGGTTAGTTTCAACAAGATTGAGCAATGGATGAATTCGATTGGGATCATTGTTTCAAGAACAACATTAATTGAATATTCGAAATATCTGGAAAATGCCCTTGCATTTTCTTATACCTCCAAGTTTGAATACTCACTTAAGCAACAAACCAGGAGCCTTCCGAAAGTGTATTCAACCGATACTGGGCTTCATACTGCCAATTCATTCAAGACGACCCACGATACTGGAAGGATTATGGAAAATATGGTATACTGCCACATTGCAAAAAAAGGCTGGGAAATATTCTATGATTCCAATGGCTATGAATGCGATTTCATAATCAAACAAGGGGAAAAAATAACTGATCTGATCCAGGTATGTTGGAAGCTTGACGAAGAAACCCAGCCTCGGGAAATCGACGGGCTCACGAATGCGATGAAAAAATTCAAGCTGAAAAAAGGGAAAATTATATCGTGGAATGACAAAAAGACTGAAGAAAAGGATGGATTAAAGATCGAATATATTCCTTTGATGGAGTTTTTACTTGATTATTAATTGTCCTCCATATAGAACAAAACAAGCACTTTTTGTCCTATCTATAGAACAATGTTAATTTGTCCTGCCATCTAGCCTTTCCAGTTTGCTTTTTATCTTTGCTCTTTTATCAAATGAGTATGCAAGAAGAGTCAATCGAATTCAACGCCCCAAAATCCGTTTTCTACAATCCCCAGATGACTTTCTGCCGCTCGTTCGCTTCACTTGCAGTCGGATCGATCGAACAAGACCTTATTGTTTGTGATGCGTTCACTGCGTCTGGAATTCGGGGAATCCGTTATGCGAAGGAAAACAAGAATGTGAAGGAAACGATCTTCCTGGACATTGACAGTAAAGCGATCAGCGCCGCGAAAGCGAACGCGAAAAAGAATAAACTAAAAAAAGCGAAATTCATCCGGGAAAACATCTCGCGAGCCGTCTTTGATATCTCAGCTGACTTTCTCGAAATCGACCCGTTCGGCTCGCCCGCTCCATACATCTACGACTCTTTTCGCGCATTCAACCCGCTCAAACACGCGTACTTATCCGCAACAGCAACTGACGTGGCAGTCCTTTGCGGCGGTAAGACCAAGGCGTGCATGAAGAACTATCATAGCGTTCCTCTTAACAACGAGTTCACGCATGAAACCGGGATGCGAATAATGATAAAGAAGATCGCTGAAACAGCGGCAGAATTCAACATGGGAATCGAACCTTTGGTCTCTATCTCCAGGCAGCATTTCCTCAAATCGATCATCAAAGTCACGCGCGGGGCAGATCTTGCTGACGAATCGTTAAATAAGCTCGGGTACATCAATTTTTGTAGCAAGTGTGGATGGCGAAGCAGCAGTCAATTTCCGGTTTCCAGTTGTCCGAGTTCCAACACGCGAGATCCACAACAAGGTCTGGCTCGCAAAATAAATGCGCATACTTTACCCGAGCCAAACCTTGTTGCAAAACACAAAACGCAATTTGCCGGTCCCTTATGGCTCGGCGAACTTCATGATAAAAAAACACTCGAGCGAATGTTAAAATTGAACAAGCAAAGAAATTATTCCCAAAAAGACGAAATAGAAAAAACATTATCCCGCATGATGGGCGAGATAAACCTTCCCCCATACTATTTCGATATCCACCAGATGTGCAAGCGATTGGAATGCAAATCAGTTCGTAAGATGGATGATATCATCGCACGAATCATGAAAAAAGGGTATCGAGTAACAAGAACCCATTTTTCCGAAACTTCAATCAAAACAGATGCCCCATTGAAAATAATCGAGTCGGTGATCAGATGAACGTTGTCAAGATTCTAGGAAAGGATGTGAAGGATAAGGAAGAAGGAAATATTAAATCCGATATCGCTGCCATCTCTTATCTGGTAAAAAAAGGCCATGATGTGTGCGGTGATTCTGCGTTCATATACTCTGATGAAACCAAAGCGATTCTCGCTGTATTTGACGGAGTAAGCGGAATGGAAGGTGCTGATCAGGCGTCTTCGATCGCAGCATTATCCGTCTTGAATTTCCTAAAAGGATTTGAATCTCCAAATAAAGATGATCTCCAGGAAGCGCTAATAGGCGCGCATGCAAATATTGTTTACGGATCAACAACCGCATTAGTTGCAATAATCCTCAAGGATGGAAGTTTTGTTGCAGGCTCGGTTGGAGATTCTGCCCTTTATTCATCTGGAAAAAGCGAACTCAAACTCGAGATATCCCCATTGCGATCCGTTGGCGAAGGGTCGGATTTCTTCCAATACATGATAAACCGGAACATCGTTCCAAACGCCCTGGGTATGCCAACAGACATGGAAATCCTTTACCGAAATGGGAAATTGGAAAAAGGAGACTCGCTTATCCTGATGACTGACGGTATCCTGGATAACCTGAAAATTATCGCCAAAGATAATATCGTGGCTGATTGCTCAGGAATCAAAGACCTTCGATTCATCATAGGGGATTCAAGCGATCCAAAAGACATCGTGAAAAAAATCACTAGCGCTGTCTTCGAGCGATTGGAGAACCGAACTGTCCATTTGGAAGAAGGGGAAAAATTCACATCAAAATCCGATGATATCGCTCTCGTCGTAGCTAAATTTGGACAAATGTCTAAGGTTAGACGTTTGTCTAAGAAAAAGGGCAAACGTTTATAAAGGATGGAAGCGCGTGTATATTACCGAAGACGGTGGGTAAACGGGTGCTGCCCGATTATCCCAATCTAAAGACAAAATATGTTCGGATAAAGGAAAACTCGGGACATCTTTGAGACGGAAT
>JBFYLN010000077.1:0-3571 GCA_041305425.1 Microcaldota archaeon
CCATGCCCTGAATGTGGCTTTTGGAAGAGCGAGGGCATCGCTCAGTTCCGCGACCTTTTTGCTTAATGCAAATCCCATTCCCGCATCATTGAGGCTTGTCGGCCGGAATATCGCAGCCGGCTCGAGTTTAACTACGAGCCAGTCTTCCAATAGTATATTATCGTTCATCTTTTTTTCAACCCCTTATACCAATTGCTTTCTTAACAAACGGGATTACCTTTTGATGCATATGCGGGTTAACCCGCCTCATTTTCAATGCATTCTTCGCCATGGAATGGAATTCCTTTTCATCAATTTCTATAGTTTTCCCATTTCCATCCTTATTCATATGGGCTATTTCCGAAATCTCATATGCGACCATCATCCCGACATCAGGCAGCACGTTTCCATCCTCGAAAATATCTTTGATCGAGAGCGTATGCATGTCAAGCATCTTCATTTCCTGATGGCTTTTTGCCGCGATAAGCAGCTCGCTTGAGAAGAACGCCCTTAACTGTGATCCTTCATTTACAGTGCAAGCATCCGCAAGGCCCATATAATCGCTTATGCTGCACCTGAATGTATCGAGCTGAGCGTTGATTATGGACTGGGATACCTGGTCAAGCAATTGTTCATCACAAAGAATATGCATACTGATCCTTTCTGTTTTATCGAAGACGATTTCACCTGCATGAAACACGAGTGCGTGGATTGCGGACTGCACTTTCCTAAGCCAGGAGCGAAACCTTCTTCCCTCCTTTAGTGCATTCCGTTTCCCCGAAATCTCCTGAAGTTTCCTATCAAGGCTTAAAAGCAGCGTTTCTGTGCCAAGCCCTGTCTCATCAAAAATCGCATGGGGTTCTTTGACCTGCCAGAATAAATTATTATTCACATTGAACATATATAAATATTGTGTATAGAAGTGTTTTAAAATGCAACGTATATATTCATACGCTAACTCAATATAAAACCTTCTCTTCAAACCTCTTTTTCATGGCGGATGAATTCACTAATGAGGAGAAGAAGCAACTCATACCATTTGTATCTAACCTGGACAAGCCGGTATTCGTGTTGCGAAACCTTCCTGAGGTTGTGAAAGGTGCGTTATTCTCCCGTTATTCACGCTCGACAAAATCCCTTAGAAGAACGCTTTTGGATGAATTTATTTTGAACAAGGAAATCGGCTTCAATCCTGGGAATACTGGATTCGACGGCGTAATTGCAACAGAAAAAGCAGAAGCATTTTATGACCGTGTTCTTCTTGGCTATGGAGATGATTCTGTCGCAGAGCTTGCTGGCGCACATATCGCGCTCGAAGACATCTCAATAATAGCAACCAAAATCGTAGAAGATGCTCGTATCGGGCTCTCACCGCTTGAGAAATCCACCCGATATGTTTATTTTGACCAGAAAGACGCAAGCGGGAAATGGAGATTCTATCGCGATAGCGAGCTGGAATCGTTGGACGGATATATTGAAACGTGCGATCTGCTTTTCGAAACCTACGCAAAACTCATCCCGAAAATCTCGAAATACGTTACGGAAAAAATGCCGGAATCCGAGCGGACAAAACTCAGCGAGCGCGCATTCGACTCTGTCATTCGTTCAAAGACATGCGACATCATCCGTGGCATCCTTCCAGCTTCAACAAAAACCAATATGGGATTTTTCGGGAATGGCCGAGCGTACGAATATCTGATTACAAAAATGTACGCAGACCCGCTTCTTGAGTTGCGTGATCTTGCCAAGACCATGCAGACAGAACTCAGGACCACCATTCCCTCATTCGTCAAGCGGCCTGATACCGAGCATGGAAAGGAGATGCAGAGATATATCCAGGAAACCAGATTAGACAAAGCCGGAGCGCATATGCCAGTTGAAATTGGCGCAGTTGATGTCGCTTTGGTGGATTATGACTTAGACGCAGAGCAGAAGATCGTCGCAGCTGCCTTATACCCTTATGGCAATGCATCCATGAACTCCCTTCTACAAGACACAAAACACATGACCCAAGACCAACGGAGTAAAATAATTGACACGTATGTCGGCACCCGGTCCAATCGCCGCCACAAACCTGGAAGGGGTTTTGAACTCCCCTATTATACATTCGATATATGTGGAAATTTCGGATGCTACCGTGACATCCACCGCCATCGCGTTCTTACTCAGCAACGCCAGAACTTAGGTTGTCTGCACGGCTACACGCTTCCAAAAGAGATTGTGGATTCAGGTTATGAATCAGAATTCAAGGATGCGATGGATAGTGCAAAGAATACATGGGAGCGCATCGCTAAAACACACCCTCTCCAAGGACAATATCTCGTCCCGCTTGCATATCGGATCCGTTGGCACATGACAATGAATGCAAGAGAAGCAATTCATTTTTGCGAGCTTCGGAGCGCAAGGCAAGGCCACATCGATTATCGTAGGATCGCGCAAAAAATGTTCAAGGAGATCGAGCGCGTGCATCCAACAATAGCAAAGCATATGAAGTTCATGGACTTTTCCGAATACGAGTTCGAGCGCATGGAAGCGGAAAAGAAGATTGATGAGAAGATGAAGAAGAATGAAAGTAAAATGGAAAATTTAATGGAAAGCACGAAGGCGAAATGAAATGGCTCAAGATAAAATCTATATTACCGGAGCGACTGGCCGGCTCGGAAGAGAAGTCTTAAAATTAATTCCAGAAGCGATCCCGCTCGTTCGTACATCTTCCGGACTTCCAAACGAGGTCGTCACAGAATTCACTTCGGATAACCTGAAATATCGGTTAAGTGACGCATCAGCAATCATCCATCTGGCAGGATCACAGGATTTTTTGGATGAAAAAAAGACTCGGGAAGGGAACGTAAATCTCACTTATATCATCGTAGATTCTGCACCGAAATCTGCGAAGATCATTTTCGCAAGCTCGATATCCGTGTATGGGAAAAAGCTCGTTTCCCTTCCAGCAACCGAATCCGCCCAGACAAATCCAGATACTCCTTATGCGAAATCCAAACTCGAAGCCGAATCGATCGTAGCAAAACATCCGAACCACGTTATTCTTAGGATCGGGCCGATGTATGGCGAAGGATTCGATGCTTATTTCAAAGTCTTGAAACTAATTCAGAATGGAAAAATGCGCATAATGGGAAATGGCGATAACCACATTCCGTTTGTGTATTCGGGCGATGTTGCAAAAATAATCAAGAATTCTCTTTCAAAAGGCAATGGGATCTACCTATTGGTCGGAGAATGCCTTACTCAAAATGAGGTCTATTCAATAGCAGCAAAAGAGCTTGGAGCCGAGCCCCCATCAAAACATCTCACCCCCTGGCTATCGATGGCGTTTGCAGAGTTCGAGCAAATGAAATCTTCGGTTTTCAAAACCATCCCGAAATTCATTCCCGAGGACATTGCCGTTCTTTCAAGCGACCGGGTATTTGATTGCAAGAAAGCGAAAGAGGAATTGGGATTCAATCCATTGCCCCTTGCAGATGGTATAAAAGAAATGGTCGAAATTCTAAAATCCCAAGAACCATCCAAAAAAGAAACCTAGGCCGCTTTCCCAAATACAATTATAAACTTTAGACTATAGTCTATAATCTAT
>JBFYLN010000078.1:0-3225 GCA_041305425.1 Microcaldota archaeon
TTTCGCAGACTCTCGATACTTTGAAGACTCAGTCAAACAACCGTGTCGCGCTTGTGAAAGATTTGTTCAATTCCACACAAGACCGAATGGACAGTGCGGATCGTGATGCGATAAAAAGCAAGATCGCAAAGCTCGATGGATTTGTCTCTTCCCGCCAGTATGTCAATGCGATAAAAACCGGTGATGCGCTTATCGAAGAAATCGGAAAAGCGAAGAAAGAGGATGGGAACATCATGCTGCTTCTTGGGGTGAGTGCGTTTGCGATATTAGCTGTACTTGGAATATATATGATGAAGCAGAAGGAAGCCGGATTGAAAGGGGCTGAAGGGAAAAAAACGCTCAAGAAGCTCGGAAGGGTGGAAGAAACCGGTCTGACACCCGATCCCCCCAAAGACCAAGGAATATAAGATTTTCCCGTCCATATATATTGAATTAGTTCTAATCAGTTATTGGTGGGACTTATGATGAAAGTTGCAATATCAGGATTTGGCAGGATTGGAAAGATGTTCCTACGCGCTGCAGTAGCCCAAGGCGCGCTTGGAAAGGATTTCGACATTGTCGCGATAAATACCAGAAGCAGCATGGACATGCATGTGCACCTCTTCAAATACGATTCAGCTCTCGGCAGGTTCAAAGGTACGGTTGCATCAAAGAACGGGAATTTCTGCGTAAATGATTACGAGATAAAATGGATACAGGAAGCGGATCCGCTGAAATTACCGTGGAAGGAGTTGGGAGTGGACCTGATTCTCGAGAGCTCTGGTGAATTCACTTCACGCGAAGATGCGGAAAAACATATCAGCGCTGGTGCAAAAAAAGTTTTGATTTCTGCTCCGGGCGAGAATTGCGATGCGATGATCGTTCTTGGTGTAAATGACCATATGTATGATAAGGAAATGAAAATTATTTCAATGGCTTCATGCACTACCAATTGCCTTGCTCCGATAATCAAAGTGCTGCACGGAAAGTTCGGCGTTAAGCAGGGCTTCCTCAGCACAATACACGCCTACACCAATGATCAGCGAATGCTTGATGGGTCGCACAAAGATTGGAGGAGGGCACGTGCTGGCGCAGTTTCAATTATTCCAACAAAAACCGGAGCGGCAAAAGCGATTGGGCAGGTCATGCCGGAGCTGAAAGGGAAATTGGATGGCCTTGCGTTCCGTGTCCCAGTACCGGATGGATCCATGAATGATATGACACTTGTTCTTGAAAAAGAAACGGACACAAAAGAAATTAATAAAGAACTTGAGCGCGCCTCGCACGAGGAGTTGAAAGGCATTCTCGGATATACCGAAGAGCCACTTGTTTCATGCGACATTATCGGGACTACGGAATCCGGGATAGTTGATGCCGGATTGACCAAAGCCATGGGCAACCTTGTGAAAGTTTCCGCATGGTATGACAACGAGTTCGGCTACAGCAACAGGCTCGTGGATTTCTGCAGGAAGGTTGCGAAAGGATAGTGTAAAGGTCATATGATTATGGAAATGATTAACGGCAATCGACATCTTGAGAAGAAATATCCGATGATACATGGGATAGGCTGTATTATTCCTAAGAAGAATATGAGCGCCCCACAGGTTACAGAAATACTACAACGAGATTTGATACTCGCTCGATCGATTTCTTATAGAGATGGAAATGAATATTTCAGAAGAAAGACAGTCATGATTGAAGAGGCACTTAAAGAATTTTTGAAAACGAAAAACGGACATGCGTATCCAGTAGGATATGAGCCGGGATTCAGATATATTTATCCTGGCCTGCCAATCGAGTTCGCGATGCATATAGATACAGCGATACGCGAAACGATAGAGATGATTTCCAGATGCGGCGCGGTTTCATTTGTCGGCTTCAATTGCGCAGGGCACCCGTCAGGATTATTGGAAAATCCCGTTTACGAGGAGTATCTGGAAAACCCTTCCAGGATACTTGCCCAATATGGGATCGCGTATATGAATGAATCCATATATGGCGAAAACCGGAATCCTTACCTTACCCTTCTTCTGAAAAAAGAAGGAAACGGTGAAATGATAAAACAGGAGCTTCTCAAGATAGATATAGAAGGGGCATATGAAAATGCTAAAGTCAGGATAAGAGCCAGGGAAGGATTCTTTGAACAGCATTCTCCAAATGATAACTTGATGTTTGTATCCATTGCAGGCCTTCCTGGATTATTCATTAACGGAAGCGCTTGTGAATTCAATGATTTCGTTGCAGCATACAAAAAAGCTTTGCAAAGATTCTGGTTCAATGTGCAGAAGGTATTCGAGAGATCTGGGGGAGATTTTGTTCCAGAGCCGGATGGTTCGCAATTTGTCCCAAGATCAGTGGGTTTTGACAAGGAATGGGATTTGGTCATGAAAAGAAGTTCGAATGGCCATAAACTTGCAAATTATTATTATTTCAATGGGGAAGGAAAGCTGATCGTGCCTGAATTCATAGGGAATGGGGCGATCATGCCGCTTCATGCCAGGACAGCAAATTTATAAACTCTATTTTACTAATTATATAACATGGCAATCGGGCTTGAAACAACAGCAACGAATATCGCAACTTTTCTAACCACTATAGCGCCGGTTATTTCGCTCATACTTCTGATTCTTGGCGGGATAGTCTTTGGCCTTGCGCAGACACAACCTCCTGAGATGCGCGGAAAATGGCAGACAACTGCTGTGTCGATGATGATCGGCGGGGTCATTGTGGCTGCGATCGCAGGTGCTGCAACGATCATACAACAGACAAGTGCGGGACTGCTGAAGTAAGAAAAAGAGTTTCAATTCAGAACAGTATCCCCTGCACAATCTTATACGCATTCAAGAGATCATCCTTCTTCACGATCACAATCAATTCTGTATAAGTCGAAACAATCTCAACAATCCCGATGTTGTTCCATGCAAGCTCTTTCAAAACATAGACAATGAAGCCTGGAGTCTGAAACATCTTCTCGTCGAATTTTATCGAGAGTTGGGCAAGGTCCTTGACTTCTGAAATAAGTTTTTCTCCAGCTATCAGTCCCTTCATCTTTTTGTCAAGCCTGTTGGTGAAGACGAACGTGGTTTGATTGTTCCCATGAACAGCATGCATGATACAGCCTTCTTCGAGCTCCGGGAATTCGTAGATATTTTTCATGATTTGCGGAAGGCGGCCGGATTTTCCGATTGTCAGTTCCATGAGATTCGAACTGGTGTTTAGCTCAAGCGCATAGAATTCGCCTTTTTT
>JBFYLN010000079.1:0-6527 GCA_041305425.1 Microcaldota archaeon
TTCCTGCACGAAGGCACGTAGCGGTTTATGGCGGGCCTGGCGCTGGAAAGACTTCATTTTGCTATGAGTTTTTGTACAGAGGAGCAAAACTTGGGGAAAATGGATTATATATTTCACTTGAAGAGACTGCAGAAGATATTGTGGAAAACATGAAGAACACATTCCCATTGATCAATGACGTAGAAGATTTGATTGAAGAAAAAAAGCTCGAGATTGTGAAACCTGATAAATTGAACCTTGAGGAGGTTGCGAGCCTGCTTGAGGAAAAGATAACGGAAAACGATGTTAAAAGGGCAGTCATTGATTCCGCTACGATGATTCGATTGTCATTCAAGAACGATCTGGAATATAGGCAAACACTTTTTGAATTCCTTTCACTTCTTCGAGGATTGGATTGCACGACGCTTACGACAGTTGAAGCGACGACCGCATCAAGAGAAGAGATGAAATACGATATTGAACATTTCGTCATGGATGGAATTATCAATCTTTATAATTTAGGGCGTGAAGATCGCAGGATCCGGGCGCTCGAGATCTTCAAGATGAGGGGAACTTCACACTCGCGCGATCTAGTACCATTCAAGGTAACTCCTTCTGGAATAAAGGTCTATGTTGGGGAGAAGGTGTTCTGAGAAGAAGAGATATTAATTTTATTCAATTCTTTTTTATTTAGTAAACGCTTTTTTTGCCTGCTCTTCCAGCTTCTTGAACTCAGGATTTTTTGTGAGCTCATAGGCTTTGCCAAAATGCTGCGCTGCAGAGTCGAACTTACTTGAATTGAAATTACAGATTCCAATATTGGCATGCAATCCAGCCTTTCCTTTGTTTCCCATGGAATCCGGCATTGATGAAAGCGCTTGAGAGAAAAGACCAGCTGCATTTGCCCAGTCTTCGGTTTTGAAAGCTTTTGTCGCTTCTCGGACAAGCTGGTTGTAGTTTTTTGTTGAAGAAACTGCGGAAAATGAATCCACTTTTCTCTTTGCTTCTTTATCGCTCGGATCGATTGCCAGCGCTTTCTTGTATGCAAGCAGAGCGTCTTGGGATTTGTTTATGGATTCGTAATATGCGCCAAGCCCGAGGAAATAAATGCTTCCCGCCCGCTCGAAGGGAATATCACGCAATAATTTTACTTTTGTCCCTGCTTTCGCTTCTTCATAATTGAATGTTTGGAATCTCCCGGATAATGGTTTAGCCCCACCAATCCCGAATGTATCCTGCTGCAGATCAACCAGGTATTCTTTTCCGTTTATTTCCGCATACGCGATGTAATGGAGAAGTTTTGAATTTCCAGAAGTTCCCAGATCAAGAATAATAATTCCTGAATTAATCCCCTTGTCCATCTTATTTAGCGCCGCAACTGTCGCTAGTGCCAAGCCCGCGCATTCTGCCGGCTTTGACATTGCTTCTTCTGCAGTGAGAGGCTTTGCGACAACTGACAAACTGCTTCCTGAAACAGCAGCCCGCAATCCACCTGGAGCTTTGATCTTGAGAATGGAGTGAAGCTTCTTTGCCGATTCAAGGGAGCTTCCTTCAACTTTTGCTGTTTTCGCTTTTGCTAAAACCCGGGGACCGGCTGAAAGTGGGTTTTTTGTAAGCAATGCATCCAACTGATTCTCCTGAGCATATGCCGCACGTATAGGAAATCCCATCCTCGACTCGTGTGTTGGCTGAATTGTTGAAAATGTGAACGCGACAGTTGAGATCGCGATGGTTTTTGCAAACCTATTTCTGAATGCCATAATACTACTTTGTTAAAAAGTGTTTATAAATGTTGGTTATGGTTTTTCATTGGAACGGGACAACCGTTTAATATCTTTTCCACACTAACAACAAATCATCAGGCAAAGCATAGCGTGAAGCTTATTGTCTAGTATTGAAATTGGAGTTGAAAATGTATGTACGATCATAAATTGGTAGAGAAGGAAATCTATGAGCTCTGGGAAAAGCATGACATATTTGCCAAACAAAGAGAAATGAACAAGGACGGGCCCAAATTCTATTTCTGCGACGGTCCCCCATATGCGACCGGACAGATCCACCCGGGAACAGGATGGAACAAGACGATAAAAGACTGCGTATGCCGCTACTGGCGAGCGAGGGGACATGACGTACGCGTACAGGCCGGATATGACACTCACGGGCTTCCGATCGAAGTGAAAGTCGAGCAGGAACTCAAGATAAAGAACAAGCAGGAGATCGAAGAATACGGGATAGATAAGTTTATCGAAAAATGCAAGACATTTGCAACAAAATATATCGGAGTTATGGGCGGCCAGTTCCGCTCGCTCGGAGTATGGATGGATTTCGACAACCCATATATCACATACAAGGATTCGTATATCGAATCATCATGGGGAACGCTGCATAGCGCATGGAAGCAGAACCTGCTTACAGAAGGTGTGTATGTGCTTCCATATTGCTACCGATGCGAAACTACAATGGCGAACTATGAGCTTGAATATGGTGAAGAAACAGACCCATCCATATTTGTGAAATTCAAGTCAACGCAAAATCCGGACGAGTATCTTATAATCTGGACAACAACTCCTTGGACACTGGTTGCGAACATGGCGGTGATGGTTCATCCAACACTGACCTACGTAAAAGTTAAGGTCGATAACGAAACTTGGATCCTGGCAAAAGAGCTTCTTGACAAAGTCATGGCAATGCTCGACATGTCTGCTGTGGTGTTAGAAGAGTTCAGCGGAAGGAAACTCAAGGACTACACTTACTTGCATCCATTCCAGGAGCGCATCAAGAAGGAGTATGAACGCAAGGTAGTGCTAAGCGATGAATACGTCACAATCGAAGATGGCTCTGGCCTAGTTCACTGCGCTCCAGGCCATGGTCCGGAAGATTTCATTATCGGAAAACGGTTTGATATCGAACCATTCTGTCCAGTTGATCTGCATGGCAACTACACAGAAATGGCGGGCGTTTTGGTCGGGAAAAACGTACGGGCAGCGAATCCGCTAGTGATTGAGATTCTGAAGGACAATGGTTCGCTTCTTGCTGAATCCCGCGTCAAGCACAGATACCCTCATTGTTGGAGATGCAAAACTCCGCTTATTTTCCTGACAACAAAACAATGGTTCATCTCAATATCCAAGATGAAGGATAAGATGATATCGGAGATCGACAATACCGAGTGGCACCCGGATTTTGCAAAAGATCGGTTCCGCGAATTCGTTTCTGGGGCTCCAGACTGGTGCATATCAAGGCAGAGATATTGGGGGATTCCATTACCGATTTGGAGATGCGAAAAGAAAGAATGCAACCAGATAAAGGTTATCGCGAACCGGAGCGAACTCGAAGGAACGGAAAAACATGGAAAGCTAAAGGAATTGAAAGAGCTCCATCGGCCATTTATCGACAAGATCCGTCTGGATTGTGAATGCGGTGGGAAGATGAACCGCGTTCCAGACGTACTTGATGTGTGGTTCGATTCAGGGAATGCGGTGTGGGCATCGCTTAATGATGAAGAAAGGAAACGGTATGGTGAGAGGGCCGATGTCATAATTGAAGGGCAGGATCAAATCAGAGGATGGTTCTATTCTTTGCTCGGTTCGGGATTGATCCGGTATGGTGCATGCCCGTACAAACGGATATTGATGCATGGATTCTTTGTTGATGAAAAAGGAGTGAAGATGTCCAAATCAGTTGGCAATTTTATTCCCCTTGAAGAGATCCTGGAAAAATACGGGGCTGATAGCTTCAGGCTCTGGGGACTTAGCAACACAATATGGGATGAATTGAAATTCAGCTGGGATGAGATGAAAAAAGCGAGCGGTGACCTGAATATCGCATTCAACATGGTTACGTTTCTTGAGAGATTCCATCCAAAAGAGAAGATTTTGAAGCCCGAATTACGAGCTGAAGACAAGTGGATGATTAGCAGATCGAACTCTACGATTAAAGCGGTTCGAGCTGCATTTGAATCATATGAGCCAAATCGGGCAGTGCGAGAGATCAGAACTTTCCTTGTGGATGATATGTCAAGGTTTTATATGAAGATCGCCAAGGATAGGATTTCAAGAAACGATGCGGCAGAAGCAGCGCTTTATACGATATATCATTCGACGTTGGATTGCATCAAGATGTTAAGCCTGATCTCACCATTTATCAGCGAATCGATCTATCAAAAGTTCTTCAGGAAACTGGAAAACGCAGAATCGATCTTCCTTCTCAAATTGCAGGATGAGGACGAGAATCTGATAGATACGCTTTCTGAGAGCCAGATGAAGGTAGTTGTTGACATATGTTCAGTTGGGCTAACGACTAGGCAGACTGCGAATATCAAAGTGCGCTGGCCGATTAGGACCATGTTTGTTGAAACAAAATCGCATGAAGTCATTGATGCTGTGAATGCATTCAAACAAGTGATTCAATCGCTTATGAATGTTAAGGAAGTCGTGACCGTTGAGAGCGTACCATCAGGTGAGATAGTTTCCCAGTTTTTCAAAAACGGGATAATCCATCTGGATAAGAAAATGGATGAAGCGCTCTATGAAGAGGGGATCTTCAATGAAGTGAAAAGAAGGATCCAAGTCATGCGCAAAGAAGCAGGGTTGGTGGAAGCGGATAAGATTTCGTTGAATATTTCCACTGAAGATGAGCTTAAGGGAATAATTGAAAAGATGAAAGAGAAGCTCATGGAAGATGTGAACGCATCGAAATTGCTGTTTGAACAAGCCAAAGAGATGGGCGAGTATAACATTGATGGAAGGGTTGTGAGGATTGCGATTAAAAAAATATAACGCAGGGTGAAAATAAAAATGGCAGAAAAAGGAACAACCGCACTGAAGACAGGGCTTGCGCAGATGCTTAAAGGCGGAGTGATCATGGATGTCACGGACGTGGAGCAGGCGAGGATTGCAGAGCGGTCAGGGGCAGTTGCAGTCATGGCACTCGAACGTGTTCCAGCAGATATCCGTGCACAAGGCGGAGTTGCACGCATGTCTGACCCGCTCATGATCAAGGGAATTCAGGAAGCAGTTACGATTCCGGTGATGGCCAAATGCAGGATCGGGCATTTTGTCGAAGCGCAAGTTCTTGAATCGCTCGGCGTTGATTTCATAGATGAGAGCGAGGTGTTGACACCGGCAGATGATGAATTCCATGTTGACAAATTGAAGTTTAAAGTTCCTTTTGTCTGCGGTGCGCGGGATATTGGGGAAGCGCTTCGAAGGATAAAAGAAGGCGCGGCAATGATGCGCACAAAAGGCGAAGCTGGGACTGGAAATATTGTTGAAGCAATTAGACATATCCGCGCAATAAATGAAGGGATTCTGGAATTAGGAAGGATTGTTGAATCAGGGGATGCTGAACAACTCGAATTGAAAAGCGATGAGCTTCGGGTTTCAATTGAATTGATTAAGGAGACTGCAAAACTTGGTCGGCTTACAGTTGTTAATTTCGCTGCTGGTGGGATTGCGACTCCGGCTGACGCAGCGCTTTGCATGCAGCTTGGCGTTGACGGTGTGTTTGTAGGGTCTGGGATATTCAAGAGCTCGGATCCGGAAAAAAGAGCTAAAGCGATTGTTGATGCAGTTGCGCATTTCAATGATGCTGCACGTATCGCGAAAGCGAGCGAGGGCCTCGGAGAGCCGATGAAAGGATTGGAGATATCATCTCTTGAAACTAAGATGGCGGAAAGAGGAGTTTAGGGAAAGTTTCGAATCTGTTTTAGGGTTTTGATTATGCGAATCTGGGATCTGCCTGTGAATTCTTTATGCAGAAAGCACCTACTTGCCGAGCATAGAGAATTGCATGCGATCTGGGCAGTGATCACACAAAAGCGAAAAGGATATTCGTTTCATCCAGAAACACTTAGGTGGAAGGGGAAGCTGAAAGCGCTTTATCTTAGACACGAAGCGGAAATTAAGGAATTTGGAAAGAGAGGATATCAGCATAGGAGCCAGCTTGATAAAAGGCTGGCGAGTGGGAAAAGCAGACAAGACTTCTTTGTTAATACGGTTTCGGAACAAAAGAAAAACCTGAAACGGAAAGGATGCGAATGCAAATACGAATAGGCGTGCTGGCGCTTCAGGGCGGAGTAGTTGAACACGTTCAGGCGACACAAAATGCAATAAAGAAACTAAAACTCGAGAGCGCTGTTGGTGTACCAGAAGTCAGAACCGCTCGCGATCTTGATAATATTGATGCGCTAATTATCCCAGGTGGTGAAAGCACAGTCCTTTCCAAACTGATCGAGCGGGATGGAATGTTTGAGAAAATGAAAAGCGTCCGGTTTATTTTCGGGACTTGTGCCGGAGCCATTATGTTGGCGAAGAATGTTACTGGAATGGAGAAAGGACAGAAGACGCTCGGATTGATGGATATTGAGATTGATCGGAACGGGTATGGAAGGCAGGTGGATTCTTTTGAGGAAGAGATAACTTGCGGGAGTGAGTTGAATGGAAAACGGATCGATGCGATTTTTATTCGAGCTCCGAGGATAAAAAGGATCGGAAAGGATGTGAAGGTTCTAGCTTTTATTGATAACAAAGAAGCGGTTGCTTGCGAAC
>JBFYLN010000080.1:0-3508 GCA_041305425.1 Microcaldota archaeon
CTTCGAATCAGCCACAGAAAAAACCGCAGAGGAAAATATTTCTTATAATGAATATTTCGAGCGCGCGGTATCGAACCTCAAATACGTCACAAAAATCGCCTATATGCTCTATGTCGAGGATGTTGGGCAGAAGAGGAAAACCATTGAAACAAAACGCGCAGAAGGGCAGCTTCGCCTTGCCCGCGAGCGCGATAAGCCTGACCCGGACGTGCTCAAAATCGACAAATTCGAGCGGGAAGTCGCGCACTGGGATTTGCAGCTCAACAAGCTTATCAAGGGAGTAAAGCCGATGGGCGTGGTTTCTTATGCCATGACCACTGCAGCCGGGATCAGCAAGGAGTCTGCAATCGCATCTGTCAAGGCGCAGGCAAGCGAGCTTACAACAGTTTTGTCAAATGCACTGAATGTCGAAGTGAAATGGCTCAAAGGGGATGAGATGCTCAAATGCTTCGAATGGGAGAAATTCTATCCGACATCCCCGCAGGAATTGGAAGAGAGCATGGTGTGATCATGTCTTGCGAATGCCAAAACGCGAAATTGTTGAACTAAAAAAAATTCGGTTGGTGTATGAATGGTTTTAAGCGGAAAATTGGAGCTCACAAAGATTTCGAATCGCGAGCTTAGCCGGAGAAATGTCCTGGTGCATCCTCCAGAACCGCCCATGTCAGTCATATTTGATGATCCGACCAATTCAATATTCGTCGGAAAGACAAGGATATTCCACGCTCCATTCTATTGGGATTACCAGAATGTCGCGAACCCGCATATCGCAGTTGTTGGGATTTCGGGATCTGGAAAATCCTATTTCATCAAGACATTCCTTTTACGATCGGCATTCGTATGGAACGCGAACGCCTTGATTTTCGATTGGGCTGGGGAATACAAGCCATGGGTGAAAGACACCAACGGAAAAGTGATTTCGCTGGGCAAAGGCTCTTATCTCAACATCCTGGATCTGGGAGGCATGAAGCCATATGACCGTGTGAAGCAGATCATGCGAACCCTTGAACTTTTAACTGACATAACGAATTATCCAGAACAGCGCAGGCTCACTGAGCAGGCGATCGAAAAGGCGTATATCGAAGCCAAATACAGGATGGACGGGAAAGAGCAGAAGGATGAGATCGGAAAAACTCTTGTTCCACCCACGTTAAAAGATGTCGTAAGGATTCTCGAAGAGCAGGCAAGCCTTGGAAACTATGAGTTCCCGGCAGAACTGGAAAATGCAGTTTATCGGCTAAAGCAATACACGAAACCTGGCGAGGATTTTTTTGCCCAGCAATCCACTGTGAAACTAGATGACATGATCACTTCGGGGCTTGTGGACCTTGACCTGTCGGGCCTGCCAGACGAGACTTTCCGTGCCCTTGCTGCACTCACCGTGCTTCAGTTCATAAAGGAGAAAATGCGTTCTTCAGGATGGACATCTGAAAAAGGCCTTCGCCTCATAGTCGTAATCGACGAGGCATGGAAGATCGCGAAAGAGGATAATTCAGATGCGGTCATGATTATCCGGGAAGGAAGAAAATATAATTTCGGGATGATAATCGCATCGCAGAATCCGACAGATATTTCGGAAGCGATCTTCTCGAACGTCGGAACGACATTCATGCTAAAAGTTAAGTTCGAGCGTTTCCTCGATTATTTGCAAGGGACGCTGAATTTCTCGAATTACATGCGGGAAGAGATATCGAGGCTCGGGGTCGGCGAAGCGGCAGTGAACATGGCATTCACCACACCTACACCCTACCCATCTACTTTCCTGCTTGAAAAGATCGTGGGAGAAGAGCCGAGCAAGGAATATTTCCTGGACCTTGAGCTTGTATTATCGGAAAAACAAAGGAGGGATATGAACGTGTCACGCAGCGTTTCGTTCTTAAAAGAGGATTTCAGAAGAAAGCTTAGGCAATATGGATTGACGGACGAGCGGATAGAGGAGACCTCAAAGATGTTCGAGAAAAAGAACCGCCATCTGGACGTCATCTCATTTGCAATACTGCTCGAGCGCTATGGCATCGACAGGCGGAATGTCGGTGATTTCCTAAAAGATGCAGGGCTTGATGATATCACCATCATCAACATATTCGGAAAAGTCGATGCGCGCAAGTCCGAAGGCAGCGGTTCGAAAGACCTTTCGCAGATTGTGTTGGAGGATTAGTTTTTTGATTTAGTTGCCAGAAGCATGGAATCAAATCGGGAATCATGATGGAGCCATATTAAAGGCCCAGATCACGAGGGGATAAAGATGAAGGTTTGCATAGTATGCCAAAAAGATATTTCTGGAAAAAGCGCAGTGCCAGTCAAGGAAGACATCATCATCAGGACGATCCGTTCATTCAAGCAGTTTTTCCATATTGCGACCAACAACGAGCTTTTCGTATGTTCTGACGATGTCCCGGTTCATGAAGAGCGGAGGAAATCGTTTGAGCGTTCGATGATATTCTTTGGGGTGTTATCAGCCATTGTCGTTCTTCTGCTTGTGGGAACATTGCTTTTATCAGGAAGGTTTGACATATTCGCATTCATCTCAGCAATCCTTATCGGGATTTTCATCCTCCTGCTCTCAATTGTGTTCAAGTACTCTCCGGCAATTGAAACAGGTATTGATTTTGGCAGAGGCAGGAAACCTGTCCTTCCAAAAGAACTGGAAGCTATCGAAGAGAAGAGCGAAAAAGCGAGCGGGAAAAAATCAAAAACACGGGATTGATTTAAAAAAAAATTTGTAAAGGTTGATATTGATGGCAGAACAAAATGTTTTACGGGCTGCAGGGTCGGCCAATACCGGAGGTCAAATAAGCACAACCGGGAGCAAGGGTGCAGGCACTAATGCAAATGCAAGCGGCAATGCAATGTTGACTTCCCCAAAGGTCGATGCATTCAGGATCAAGGCGAAACTGGGCGGCACGCAAAAAGAAATCTCAGACATCCTCCGTACTGTTTCATTTCTTGAAGTGGCGAGCGAAAAAGACGCAGTCAATGCACTTTATGTCGAATCGCGGGATATCAACAAGAATCCCTATTTGTTTTCCATAATAAAAATCAAGAAAGATGAACTCGAAGTCGTCTACTCCATAACTCCCGAGATCGCGCCAAGGAAAAGGAAACTGGATATCATCAGGTATCTATTGAACATACTCAGCCTGATTGACTCTTCATACACAATCGAGAACAAGACGCTCTATCAGTTGCTTGAGACTGCAGTCAAAGATCTGCTGGATTCAGTGACTATGGATTATTCGAAGCTCTACACCTCATATGATTCAATAAAGAAAGATGTCGATGACATGCGCAAGAAAGTCGAGCGGCTCGAATCGCAGAACGAATCGCTTTCTACGCGGAACTTTGAGCTTAAATCTTCCAATGATGAGCTTGTACTGAAAGTCAAGGACCTTGAAGGGCTCTCAGATGATGTACTTAAAGCCAAGCTCCAGGAATGGGTTAGCGAACATAATGGTGAAATCAATATCATGGAATTCGCAAAGATGTATAAGGTAGCAGAATCAAGGAC
>JBFYLN010000081.1:0-10157 GCA_041305425.1 Microcaldota archaeon
GGAATATGCTGCCTGAGCCTTTGGCAAAGGGAGGAGTGTTCCCTGTAAATCTGCTTGAGAAGGGAAAATTTAGCATTAGTGACCTACCAGCGCTGATAAGCATTTCTGATTTCGCTTTTGACCATGAGTCCAGGACAAGAGAAAAAACATATATGGAAGGGATTGTTGTGAAGACTGACCGCGAACTATTTTTAGAAGAACATATCAGCGGAAAACTGATAAGGTCGGAATTCACAGAAAGTATCAGGAAGCATTACCTGCGCCTTCCGCTTGTTTGGAATGAGATAGACCCGAAAATCAGTAAATCACGATAGTCGGCTCGTAGTACTTGCGCACATTCCCGTTGTATGCGCGCTTTTCCAGCATGGATTTCATCTCATTTAAAGCATCCTTCTGGTCCATATGCAACCATCCGAGTTTCATATTCAAGCGGATGATCCGGCCTGGAATCAAATGGCGAGTAGATTTTGGCGGAAGGGGCGCATGATCCTTTGCTGTCTTGAGGATCTCCTCTTTTGTATATGGCCTGCGGTGAAGAACGGAATAACCCATATCCAAATATTTCTGCTCTTCATTATCCGGAATATATTGGACTTCCGAGCTGTTCAAAAGCGAAAGTATGAACACTTGTTCTTCAACCATTTCCCGAAGCTTGTACTTCCCTGGGTTAAGGATAAGCGATGCTTTTTCTGATTTATTCAAAAGCAGGAACGGAGATTCGAGCCCTGCGACAGCCTGTTTTCCGGCATCTTCATCTGCCGCTTCCATCTTGACTGAATCAGGTTTGAAAATCTCACTTGGTTTTTTCTTTATAGCAGGAAGCCATGTGCCCACAGTGATATCCGATCGAGCGTAATCCACAACTTGGCATGCGGAATTCGGGCATTCGATTATCTCAAGCACTTTGAGCCGATGGTTGCCATCCAGCACTACATTGCTCTTGTCATCGACAATAAGCGGGTCGACAAGATGCCCGATGTTAAGCATCCCTTCTTTCAGGCGCTTTAAGTTCTTTGAAATAGTCTGCTCGTGCGACAGCAATTCTTTGGTCGGCCTTATATCCAGTGTAGTAAGCAATTCTTCAGATGCGACTGACATAGCATACCTCTTGGGTTAACGGAATTATATGAATTTAAGTAGAAGGAGGATTTATAAACGATTCGCAGGTGTCTGAGCAAATTCAGACGAATGACGAAAATTGAGGTTCGATCGGTCAGAAATGCGACTCGCTTATAACCCCATCAGATCTAACAAAAACGATACCTTTTTATAAATTTAGCGGTATTAGTATATTTGTAGCGTGCCGATCCTGCGAGTAGGCTTGCACAACGCCTGGTGCGTTGGACGAAATAGGCAGGGGAGCGCTACAACACTCATTTTACTTTCTCAGCTTTGTAAACTCCAGGATCAGGAATCGTGATCTGAAAAACGTGAGTAAGGTCCACGTGGAACAAATCAGATTTCTTAAGCAGTTTAGCCCTGAAGGCTCCGGCTATGATATCTGCGACTTGGATACCTCTTTCGCTCGACGAACTCGCAGTTTCAACATGAACTCCTTTTTTGGTATTTAGATGGGCCTGAAGTTCTGTTTTGATCGCGTTTTGGAAAGACTTTGAAAGTTTCTTATCCATGATTATCTTGACAACTTCGGATTCTCTCAGCATTTTACTATCGATGCTGCAAAGTAAGCTATGAATCATCCCTTTTTGTATTTCAAGCTCATGTTTTCCAGTGACAAGAGCTTTTGGAGATTTGTCTACATCGAAGAAGCAGACATAAAAGTTACGATATTTTGAATTTAACACCTGAACTGCGATTTCTTTCTGTAAAGGTTCGAGATCGTGATAACGAACTTCTTTAGTCCTAATCGGTTTGCCTTTGGCCTTACAAATATCTTTAATCCCAAAAATCAATGATTCGGAGAAGTCCCGGTTATTCATTAGTGCGAATGCTACGACCAAGTATTGTTGCTTGCTACGATAATCCGTACTTCCCGATTCATCTATGAAAATGAATATTCACACCATCTCCCTTGGATCGTTATCAATGGTTGGATACGAATGTCTTTAATCCAAACACAAAACCCAAAACCACTAAGAAAAAATTTGAGGGGATAAGTAAAAAAAAGTTATTTGCGACAGAGCTGTCGGCGAACCGACAGCTTGTCCCAAATTTTGCTTCGCAAAATTTGCGACCGCCGGGAATTGAACCCGGGCCGCGAAATCGTTGCGCACCAGTTGCCCATTCAAGGGCAAGAGGCGCATGGCAATCTCGAATCATACCGTTAGACCACGGTCGCTTAAGGAAGTCTTGTGTTCTGAGTCTTGGGTCTCGAATTTTGGGTCTCGAGTCTAGAATCTCAAGTTTAGTGTTTTGAAACTTGTGTGGAGAAACCAATAAAATGGTTTGTAATGCGCAGCAGAAAAAAATAATTGAAATGAAACAGAAGTATGCTTTATAAACTTTGTCTTTCTATGTATGAACATGAATTTCCGTCATTTGCTATTTATTGTCTTGCTGCTTGCGACGGTGAGTTTTGCAGACAACCGGTGCAATACATCATATGTTGACACATTGAATATGCGCGCACTCGATGCGAATGCGATGCCAATCGTTGGCGCGCTCGTAAGCGTATACCACCAATATTCCGGCTCGCTTGGCACAGCATCCAGTAGCGGAACGTATTATACAGTAGGCCCTTTTGCAACCGGGAAAAACGGAACTTACACGACAAAGATAATGAATATCGAAACAGTTCCCTCGAAACTCGATTGTGAAATAATAGTTAATGCAACTATCGCAGGCGCAAATAATTATACGAAAACAATCGCTCTTGGACATCCAGAGCCAATCGATGTCGGGCTGAATGTATATCCCGTAACAATGTATCTCCGCGACCAGACAAACGCACCGATAAAAGGTGGCGTCGTTTCAGCTGCAGGACAAACGAAAACGACGGATGAAAACGGAATGTTGATAATCTATTCACAGCCAGGGGAATTGGAATATCTTGCAAGTTACCTGGATGGAAAAATCGCCGGAAAAATAGATGTTTCCAAAGAAATGGCATATGGTGTCGCATTTTCATCCTATAATATCACGATAGATGTCATCGATGATTTTGGGAATCCATTAAATGCAACGCTCTGGATCCTGAATAATACTATCCAGCTATCAAGTGATGGCCATTATGCAAATCCGAAGATATTAGGTAATGAAGTTGAATTCAGTGCAACATATGACGGGGTTGACAAGCAGATAAAGATGTACCCGGACCTGGATTCAAGCATGGTGGTGGTGTTTGACCAGTCTGCACCGCTAATCAATAATATAAGTGAAAGCCAGGAAGACAGGATCGTAAGGCTCATCATCAATGTTGAAGACATTGGGATTTACCCAAGCGGAATCGAAACATCTTCAATGACAGTTACATACAAGATCGAGCCTTCGCAAGATAGCAGCTGGAACAAGGCAACAGTATACATGATGCAAAAGGGAGTGTTTGCAGCAGACTTCCCAGCAATAGACGCAAATAGCATTGTGCAATTTAAGATCGAAGTGAGCGATAAGGAAGGAAACAAGGCGATTAGGACCGGCAGATTCACTTTAGCACCTCCGGAAGTGCCACCATCAACTGGTGGAAACACACAACAGGAGCCAGATAGTAATGGCGAATCACCGAACTTCATCATTTTTGGTGGAGCCATATTAGTTGTAATAGCAATTTTCATGTTCGCACGTATGAAAAAAGGGGGAGGTGGTGGTTAAACGTAATGTTTAAAAACACTCTGTTATATAAAGTAAGTATCAACACACATAATCATTAAGTATAAAAAAATAAAATAGGAGAAAAAAAATAGAAAATGGATGAAGGTGGAAATTTATGCCACGTGGAAAAAAGATTGTAATTGAAACGGAAATCGATGACAAGTTCATCGACAAGTACAGGTCAATAGACTTAGATAGCATGAAAAAAGAACGTACCGTCGTTGAAAAAGGATTATCAAGCTCAGTTGCAGGTGTTTTCAAAGTAGCACAAAACTTATACAAGCAAAAAACAAGCGAAGACGACATCGAAGGGAAACATGAGCTGTTTTCAGTCAGAAGCGCTTATGATTACCTGAAAGAGAAGGGAGTATATATCTCATTCCGCGCATTTGGCGGAAGAATCGAACGTGGAACAGTCCCGTTTGTGAAGGTAGGTAGAAAAAGATACATCCCGAAAGCAGTCCTTGACGATGTTGTGGGAACCAAGAATGAATTCTACACAGTAAAAGAAGCATTCAATGAGTACAAGAAATCGAACTCTGATATCAACTTCCGCGCATTTATCGGAAGGATCGAGAAAGGTTCAGTACCTTCAGTCAAATTCGGAACACGCAGGCTTGTGCCAAGGGGAGCGATCGAGGCTTTGACTCATATCAGCTCGAATTACGCTTCAGTAAGCCAGGCTGTGAAGGAGCTCCACAAGAACGGGATCAAGATCAAAAGAAACGCGTTCGAGCGCAGGCTGGACCGCGGAAGAATCCCGCACCAGAAAGTCGGCGGAAGGCGATTTGTGCACGAAGATGTGCTTAAAGAGCTTGTCGACAAAGAATTGGCGCTTCGGGCTGCAAAGAACTAAAGTAAATAAGCAATCACTCAATTTTTATTTTCTTTTCTTTCTAATTCATTCTGATTTTTAATGGTCATACGCAAAGCTTATCTCATTGATATTGATTATACATACAAGAAAGGCCAGACTTATGTCCGACTTCTTGTAAAGGGCAAGCGCAAAACCATCAGGCTATATTACCCATACGATCCGTATTTTTATGCAGAGATCCCCATCGAGCGCATGGAAGAGCTCTCGAACATGAGGGCATATTCCAAAGAAGGGCATGTGGTCAGCCCCAAGGACGTGAAAGAGGCGGAATTGTTGCATGGGATCAAAAAGAAGAAAGTCGTGAAAGTGATTTGCGCCCAGCCAAGCGATGTCCCGATAATTCGAAACGCGATTCCGTTTCCGTGTTTTGAAGATGGGATCTCTTTCGGGCGAAGATTTATTTTTGACTTTAGGCTGACACCGAATGGGATTTTGAAATATGAACGCGAAGGAAGGATAATAAAACGGATAATTTCGTGCGAGCAGGCAACGCCGCAATTATCATCAATGGCATTTGACATCGAAACGTATAATCCGCAAGGCGCCTCGCGTGAAAACATCGACCCGGTCATCATGGTAAGCTGGTCTGGAAAAGAAAGCGGCGGCGTGTTGTCTACAAAAGGCAATTCAAAAGAATACCTTCAGCTTGTGCAAAGCGAAAAAGAAATGATCGAGCGGTTTTCAGAGATTGTAAAGAACAATGATCCGGACATTCTTTTCGGATACAACAGCGCGAATTTTGATATCCCCTACCTACGCGACCGTGCGAAAATCTCTGGGGCGAGATTCTTTCCCGGAAGATTTCGGTCCGCACTGCAAACAAATAAACGAGGATTGAACAGCGGGCTTAAAGTCGCCGGCCGCGTGCATATCGATATCTATCCCATGATGAGGTTCTTCGGGCATATCGGGATGATCAAGACGCATGATTACAAGCTCGAATCGATTGCGAACGCGCTGCTAAAGAACCAGAAAAAACAAATGAAGCGGCTGGAAATCTGGAAGCTTTGGGATGAAGGGAAAGTCGATGAATTGGCAGAATATTCATTCATGGATTCACAGGTGACACGCGAGCTTGGGGAAAAATACCTCGGGATTGAGCTCGAGCTTTCTTCGCTTGCGAAACTTTCGCTTTATGACACTGCACTCGCTACAAGCGGCCAGCTTGTTGAGAATTTGCTTATGTATGAAGCTTCAGGCAAAGGAATGCTCATACCGCCAAAGCCATCTGGTGGTGCGATATCCGAGAGGCTCGCGGCACCGATACAGGGTGCATATGTAAAACTGCCGGCACCAGGGGTGTATGACAATATCGCTGTATTGGATTTTAGGGGACTGTATCCATCAATAATTTGTTCATATAATATTGATCCAGGGACACTGGTCAAGGGAAACGACGCGGACAATGCGAACCTGAATCCTGATAATGTCTTTGTTTCTCCAAGCGGAGCGGTGTTTTTGAAAGAACCGAAAGGGCTGGTCCCATATGTGTTGGATTATTTGATTGATTTCCGATCGGTCATTAAAAAGAAGCTCAAAGTTCTTGACAAGGATTCTGATGAATACAAGATGCTACTTGCAAGGTCTACGGCAATCAAAGTCGTTTCAAATTCTTTTTACGGCTACTTGGCATATGCCCGCTCGAGATATTATTCACGCGAATGTGGGGAATCAGTAACTGCATACGGAAGGAAGCACATCACTGAGACGATCGAAAAAGCGGAAAGATCCGGGTTCAAGGTTCTTTATGCCGACACTGATTCAACTTTTTTGTTGATGGAAAACAACAACAAGGATGATGTCCTTAAATTCATGAAAGAAGTCAACGCAGCTCTTCCAGAAAAAATGGAACTTGAACTCGAAGGATTTTTTCCGCGCGGCGTCTTCGTCTCCAAGAAAGGCGCTGGTGGAGAAAAGGGCGCAAAGAAAAAATATGCGCTGCTTGGCGAGGACGGGAGGATCAAGATCCGCGGGTTCGAGCTTGTGCGCAGGGACTGGTCGGCGATCGCGAAGAATACGCAACGGGCTGTGCTAGAGGCGATACTGAAAGACGGGTCAAAAGAAAAAGCAGTAAAGATCGTACGAGAAACGATCGAGCGCATAAATAGCGGAAAGGTCGGGATGGAGGAACTTACGATAGTAACGCAGATAAGGAAAGACCCGCGCGGCGGATACGCAGTCTCATCTCCAGAACTCTCGGCGGCAAGCAAAGCTATCGCGCGTGGCGTTCCGGTTCAAACTGGAAGCGTGATATCTTATGTAATAACAAAAAGCGGAAAATCAATTTCCGAAAAAGCAGTGCCAGTTGAATTTGCAACAGATTATGACCCCGCATATTATGTTAATAACCAGCTGCTTCCGGCGGTCATGAAAATACTCGAAGAACTTGGCTATGATGAATATAGCCTGAAAGTCGGGGGAAAACAGAAGACGCTGGAGTTTTTTTGATGAATTTATGAATGATAACGAAAAAACTCGATTGTCGAATAGTATATAATCTTTAGCGAAGATAGGTATATTGGTCGATTGAATGGTTAGGGAAGCGCAAGAAAAAATCAAGAAAAAAGAGCAGACCCAACTTGATGTAAAATTCGAAGCTTTAATGGCAAAGCCTTTTGCAACCCCTAAGATACCTGAAATTGAAATCCAAAAATATGCCCAGATCGCGCAGATGAAAACCAGGCCAGATTGGAAAGCCGTTCTGAAGAAAATTCTTGAGGCTCCAAAAGTTGAGGATAAGACTATTGATTTTTATGCAAAGACCGCAATCACAGCTCAGACTCCAGTCCCGCTTTTGAAAAGGCACGAGAATGACCTTACACAGATCGTAAAGGAAATGGTTGCAACTAAAGTCCCGGGAATGCCGCAGATGAAAGAGAGCGCGGTGATCGCCGCGATAACTCTTGCAAGCGGACTTGAGCGAAGGGACATCAGTTTCAGGAAATGGGCAGAAACACAGGTGAGCGCATGATTGATTTTGATTATGTAAGCCAGGAAGTCAAAGGAAAAATACTTAATGTCTGGGGCAGGATGAGCGAATCAGACAAAACGCATTTCATAAACCAGGCAGCACTCGCACTCAGTGTTTGGGGCGATGATATCCGGGGCAAAAGGCTGGTAGTCGAAGTGCTCGAACTCATGGCAATCAATGGGACGAATACGCTTGCGGATTTTGGAATATACGCAAAAAAAGTCGAAGATTCCCGCCTTGCGCGCGATCGGATAAAAAGAATGAAAAGAACATCTCTTGTTCTCGAAGGATATAGGATAAAGCACGGATTGCCATCACTACCGCACAAAGAGCTAGGCATATGAAAACAAAACAAAAAAGCGTCGCTCCGCTAATTAAGAAAGCAGCAGAATTACTAAAGGGATATTCTTCGTTTTCCATTTCTACAAAGATTCCTAAAGAGTGGCTTGCACAGGAAGAAGCAATATTCGATAAAAAAATAATTGGAGCACAATCGATAAAGAATTCAATGAACCATGAGCTTTCAAGCGGGATTTCGAAGGCGAGCGGGCTTTCTTATGCGCAGGATGGGGATGTACGGATCGTGTTTGATTTTAGCGCAGACGAAGCGATTGTGAGCCTTGAATTTATCCCGATATTTGTCTTTGGAAGATATAAGAAATTAGTCCCAGGATTGTCGCAGAGCAGGTGGATTTGCTCCCAGTGCAGCGGTAACGGATGCGCGCAATGTAACAATTTAGGAAAAAATTACGAATCTGTTGAAGAGCGGATCGGAGACGTAATGAAGAAATATTTCGAATCTGATGGATATACAATGCATGCTTCGGGCCGAGAAGATGTCGATGCTACGAATACGGCAGGACGGCCTTTTGTCATGGAAATCACAGGAGCGAAAAAAAGGAAAGCGGCACTTGATAAGATCGAAAAAGAAATCGCATCAGGAAAAGAAGTCGAAGCGATTGGATTGAAGATCGTCCCGCGCTCATTCACTGAGCTTGTCACTGAATCGCATTTCGACAAAGAATATTTGGCAGAAATCGAGTTCGAGAAAGACGTTGGAGACGTGGAGTTGAAAAAGATAGAATCGCTTGCCGGGACGATGCTTGAGCAGCAGACTCCGAATCGGGTTGCGCATAGGAGAGCGGATTTGGTCAGGAAGAGGAAGGTGATCGAGCTCAAACATATTAAGACGCTAGACGGAAGACACGCAACATTCCTGATCTTGGCTGAGGCTGGCACTTATATAAAAGAACTTATTTCAGGGGATGAAGGGAGAACAAAGCCGTGCATTGCAAGTGTTTTGGGTTTCAAGGCCAGATGCAAAAAACTCGCGGTTACGAGGATAGATGATGGGTATTTGGATAGCTGCCTTGAGGAATGAATCTAATTAAGTATCATTAAACCTCATTAAACTTTGCTTAGGTTTAATTAGGTTTAGTATTTTAAATCTAAGCAGACATAATCTGATTATGGAAGAAAATGAGACAGCGGAATTCAAGCAAAGTCTTGACGAAGAGAAAGCCATTCGAACGATGATCGCA
Source organism: Microcaldota archaeon (assembly GCA_041305425.1). GTDB lineage: Archaea > Micrarchaeota > Micrarchaeia > Anstonellales > Bilamarchaeaceae > CAILMQ01. The sequence goes on from JBFYLN010000081.1 coordinate 9,158, forward strand.
TTCGCCAACCACAAAGGCGGAAAGATTTACATCGGAATTCGCGATGATGGGAAAGTACAAGGAGCAGAGATTGGAAAAAACAAGCTGGAGCTATTCACCAGAAAAGTCCATGATGAAACCGAACCTGCGATTATCTTTGATACGAAATTCGAAGAGATTGATGGGAAGAAAGTCCTTGTTATCGAAGTAAAGGAAGCAAAACGAAAACCTTCATTCTATAATGGCGTGGCATACAAACGAGTGAACAAAACGACTCTTCGGGTGACGGACCCAGAAGAGATCAGGAGCATTTTCATCCATAAGACGATATTTTTCGACGAGATCATTTGCGAGGACGCCACTATTGATGATATAGATCCGCAAAGCATTGAAAAATTCCTTATGAAGGCAGCAGGGGCTGGACGAATATCATCTGGTAAAATGAGCACTGAAGAAGTGCTAAACAAGCTTGACCTTGCAAAAGGAAAGAAACTGAAGAATGCGGCGTTAATGCTTTTTGGAAAAAAACCAGGCAGTTTCTTCCACACATGGGGAATAAAATGCGCACTAATGACCGAAGGCTATGATTTTACAGCGATGGAAGATTACAATGAGAATCTTATGACATCTATAGACAAGGCAATGGAATTCGTAGACCAGCATGTGAAAAAAGACATCAAAATAGTCGGAGTAAGGCGCACTGAAACTCCGCACATCCCGCTGGAAGTTGTCAGGGAAGCAGTTGTCAATGCAGTAGCCCATCGGGACTATTTCTTCCCTTCCTTCGCTTATATCGCGATGTTTTCCAATCGTATAGAGATAAAAAACCCGGGAAAACTAGAAGGCCTGACGATCGAAGAGCTCTCAAAAGCCCACCCATCAGTAATAAAAAATCCGCTTGTAGCAAACGCGCTTCACCTTGCCGGATATATAGAGAAATGGGGATCAGGCACACTGAAAATGATAAACCTTATGAGAGAAAATTCACTTAAGGATCCGGAGTTTGTTAGCGACTCGATGT
>JBFYLN010000082.1:0-2802 GCA_041305425.1 Microcaldota archaeon
TCATCCAGAGCATGCGATTGCGGAAATCGAGAAGAATCTGGATGAATAGAGAAATCTCCTTCTATGATTATCCTTTCGATAAATCCTCGGTGCTCGACCCGGACGAGAATGGTTTTTCCAGTATGCAAAATTTCATGTGCCCGTCCTTTCATTCCCATCTCACCTTCAGGAAATGCGTAGCGCAGGACATGCACGGGTCGAATGCGCGGATCAACGTCTCGATCTCACGCGTTATCGCTTTTTGTTTTTTGCCTTCTGATAAGCATTTTTCGACTAACCTTCCGATAGCTTTCTCCATCAGCACTTGGTTCTGCGCTGTTGGAATAATCAGGTTTGCATAGGTCACATTCCCGGTTTTATCTGTTTTCGCATGATAATAAAGCGTTCCCCTTGGCGCTTCGACAACCCCGACACCTTCTGCCTCTTTCGGTACGATCGCCTTCATATTCTCCTGCCGGAACTCGCACCTCTCGAGAAGTTCGATCGATGAATCGATGCAATGAACTATCTCAATCGCTTGTGCAAGGTTATTATGGAAAATATTGAATGAAGGGAAAAAGTTGTCCTCAGTAAGGCTTTTCCTTGTTTCAGGGTGCAATGCAGTGCAATTAATATTCATCCTCGCGAGCGCACCGACCATGTATGGTTTTCCCTGGAAGCTGAATCCGGTCGATTGGGAATAAGGCACCACCCGTTCCTTGAAGAAGCGCTCGAACCCGTTCTCAGGTATGCAGAACCCGTTCGAATGTGTGCAGATCCCTCCCTGAACATAACTATATTCCTTATTCGATATTGCGAGAAAATCCGTTTCCGGAAGGTCGAACTTGAAATCCTTTTCAGCAAACAGGTGAACAAATTCAATCGCAGGCTCGCGAATCTTTTTCAATTCTGAAATAATTGATTTCGCCTTGTCTTTTGATGGCACGTGCAGATATTGGCCAACTGCCGGGAATGGAGGATGCACTGTTCTTCCTGCGACTTCAGTTGATAGCAGGTTGCCTGTTTTTTTTATCGCAAACGCCTTATGGAGCAGGTCGTGCTGTTCTCCTTTGTCTTCAAATTCGAGCACTGAGTCCTTTCCAAAAAGATCAGGAAGCACGAAAAGGAAAAGGTGCATCGCATGGTCGCGGATATTCACTCCGTACATTGTCAAGTCCCGCAGGATTTTCGTTTGTTCGGATGGGACGACTCCTAGCGCGCTTTCCATGCATTTTATCGAGCACATCAGATGCGCTGCCGAGCACGTGCCGCAGATCCTTGATGCGAGCTGAGGGATTGCTGCGTAATTCTTTCCCCGCATTGCCAAATCGAAAAATCGCCTGTTCTCGAAGATTTTTAGTTTCACGTCCTTGACTTCTCCGCTTCTAACCTTAATGTCTAAGGCAGCGTGGCCTTCGATCTTTGTAAGCTCTTCGATATTGATATCGAAATCCTGAGGGTTCTTCTTGCCTTTATTTTTTGGAATTTCATCAACGTCAAAATCCTTATGCATATCAATTCACCTTGAATTCCTTGAGGTATTTTTCAAGAAGCTTGACAAACTGGTCCGGAACCATCGGGCACCCCTGTAGAGAGTCATCAACTGTGACAATCGCGCTGACAGGCTCGATCTTTTTCCTAAGTTCATGCTTTTCCAAAAACGGTTTTATCTCCTCTAACATTTCAGGGGTAAAAAAATTCCTTTGACCTGAGGGCATTCCAGAGCAGGCGCATGCACCGGTAGCGACTATCTTCTTCGAGTTTTTCCTTATCTTGATCAGCTCATCCTCTTCTCTTTTTGTTGATATCGCGCCTTCAATGAAAGCCACGTCGAATTTTCCGAATTTGTTCACGGATTTCAAAGCCTTGCAATGGCGGAATTCGATTAGCTCCTTCCATTGGAAATAGTACTGGTTAAGTAGCTCTACAAAAATGACTGTATTATCCTCTGAACAAGTGAATGTGAACCAGCCGATGACCAGCTTCTTTTTCGCCATGCGAGATTATCAATGATGAGTTTAAAATAGGTTTCTACGGATGTTTTTTCCCAATATGAAAATCCTTGTGTTTGGAAATCCGCTTGTAAAAAGCGATTCGCTTCCGCTTACCTTGCTTCCCTTGCTCCGAAAAACGTTTCCTTTAATCGAGTTTAAGGAATTCGACGCGGTTGAGGATTTGGAGGATGAAGGGGAAGAGTTAGTGATTTTGGATAGTGTTCATGGAATCAAGGAAGTAAAATTATTTGATGATATTTCGCAATTCATCGATAGCCCGCGATACTCACTTCATGATTTTGATCTGTTGTCTTATTTGAAATTGTTGAAGAAGATAGGAGCGATCACGAAGGTGACGATAATCGGTGTACCGGAAAAAGGAAATAAGAAAAAGATAACGGATGAAATATGTGAATCGATACGAAGGTTGGAGAATGGACAAGGAGATTGAAATCAACGGGCAGAAATACTCTGTCGTTCATGTTTCTTCTAATAATAAATGGGCTTCTGGAAGGCTTCGGGGCAACCAGATCACAATCAGCATCCCGTCCAGATGGCCTAAAGGGGAAGCTGAAAAGATAGCGGACAAGCTTGAATCGAACGCGATCCGGAAAATTCAAAATGGAAAATGGAAGAGCAGGGAGATGAATCCTGTTGAATTTTTACACGGGCAGGAGTTCGAGGTTCTTGGGCGCAGGTTCCGCATAACGAATCCTAATAACCATCAAAAGATCAGGAAAGGGATTTCGAAAAAGATTTTGCCGGATTTGGAAAAGCGGATCCATCAGTTCAATTCTGTTCATTTCAATGCGAACATCAAGCGCGTTAC
>JBFYLN010000083.1:0-4321 GCA_041305425.1 Microcaldota archaeon
AACTGCGTGTATGAGGCTAAAAGCTAATGGAAGGATCCCGGAGGGGAAAAGCCGCCGCTCCCGATGATGCGGGTCACGGAACAAAAAGCGCAGGAACCGAAAAAACGGAATTTCATGGAAAAAATATTCGCTGAACTTCTTGGAATGGCAGGGATAAAGCACGAAGCAAAAAACAAAAAAGAATCCGAGATCGTCGCTTTGCGGAAACAGGTGAGGGTTGTCAAGAAAGAAAATGATAAAGAGGAAAAACAGGAAACCTCAAAAGATGCGATTCCGCTTGTTTATGAAAAAGAAGAAATCGGATTGGAAAAAGAAAGACCACAAACAGAACCAATGGTTGAAGGAACGGAGAAAAAAGAGAAAAAGAAAGGAAAGAAGGATAGGAACGACGTAACTTTCACTAATTTTGAAGGGGAGAGCAAAGAGGAGAAAAAGAAACGGAAAGAAACAATAGCGAAGAAAAAGAAGGAAGAGAGATTCGGAGGATTCAAGAGAGATTGAGGATATTGCCATATTTTCCACAAAAAGCCACACAAACGATAGCTTTTTATAGTAGAAAGATAGATATTATAATTGGTAAGCTTACCTTGAATCTGCGTGCCTCGCAAGAGGATTCCGGCCTAGCCGGTACGTAGGGGGTCCGCATGGATTACTCGAGCAGAATGAAGAGCTTACCAATTATAGTTCTGTTTTTGCTCTTATTTTGTTTTCTATATATGAGAAGTATAAACTATCCCCACCTAGGTGTTTTCTAATTGCCCATGCAATTAGATCCGCAATTTGTATGCCCGCCACATTTCTAGAATCCCTGGCATCTATTTTTGGAACTTCTTTGTATTTTTGCGATAGCCTTTTTCTTATGTCATTCAATAACTCCTCTGAGAGTCCTTTATCGATGATTATTTTGTTAATCCCGTGATCAACTGAGTATGCACTCGTAATAACAATTTCAAGAAGTTGCATTCTTTTCAAACTGCCGTCTTTAATCTCATTGAATTTTTTTTGATGATCATATGTATCTACGTATGCACAGAATATTCCATAATCAAATTTTCGGAGCCCGTCCAAAAAATAGATCAGCTCATCCTTTTCAAGCTTTTTTGCTTTGATCTCTCTTTGGAATGTTCTATGAAATGTTTTTTCATAATTCTTCTTTAAATCATTCAACATTTTGTCGCATTCTTTCATGCTCTGAGTCAGAATACCAACATAGACGAAATATTTCGAACCAGTTTTGAAATTGACATCACCAGATTCATGACAAAAAATATAAAATTTTTTGTCAGCTGTTGTAATGAGTGAGCGTAGCGAACGAAATTACAACACAATCTGCAAAGAGGAAAAACATAAGACCACACCCAAAGTGGAAAACGGAGGCAAAGTACTTTTAAATCCATTCTCTCAATTTATAGCGTGGGAGAAAAATGCTTAACTACTCTACGCTGCGCGATTTCCAGAAAAAAGAAATGGAATCCTCAGCGATAGTGAAACTGGACCTGACATTCTACTCGGATGCGGCAGCGTTCATTGCAGAGAAGAAGAAGGAAGCGCTCGCCAGCGGATCCATACTCACAATCAAAGAATACGAGAATATACGCAAGATCGTCGCGACCATCCAGGCAAGGAGAGAAGAGAAGATCGTGCTCATGGCAGTAAGAGGAGAAAAAGAAGCAGAAGGCCTGACAAACCAGGAGAGCATTCTTTTATCCGACCTTGCCGCATGCATCGACTCCTCGAGAAAAAGCATGGCAGATGTATGGAATGGCCTTGCCAGGGAGAATTCAGATGAAATGGCAAGAAAGGTAAGGATATTAAAGGACATCGAAGCATATACCGGATTGGATAAGGCGATTTACGGGCCTTACAAAAGCGGAAACGACGCAGTCCTTCCGCGCTCAGAAGCAGAATGGCTTCTTAAAGCGAAGCTTGCAGAGCTTCTTTAAATTTAACGCCAGATTAAGATAACAATCCATAAAAGGTGAAGAAATGAAATTCCCAAAAGAAACAAGGACTTACTGTCCGTTTTGCAAAACGCATACGGTGCATAAGGCAAAGCTCGCCTCGAAAGGCAGGGCAAGGACGATGGCTGCAGGAAACCGCGCGCACGAGCGAAGCTTAAAAGGCCACGGCGGCAAACGCGCTGGTGAAAAGACTGTAAAGAAACAGGGAAAACGCCAGAAGCTGGCACTCGAATGCACCAAATGCAAGAAGAAACAGGAGCGAGTCGTCGGAAGCAGGACAAAGAAAAAGATCGAATTCAAATAAAGGTGTGATTGATGAGCAAATACTTACGTGTAAAATGCAAATGCGGAAGCGAACAGAACGTTTTCTCGCACGCCGCTTCGATTGTGAAATGCAAGGCATGCAAGGAGCCGATCGTGTACCCGGCAGGTGGCGAAGCGGTGATCCAGGCAGAGATAGTCAAGGAGCTGGGATAGGATGGATTACCCTGACAAGGACGAGCTTGTCATAGCGATAATCAAAAAGATCCTGCCATACGGAGCATTCTGCGTATTGCCCGAATACAACAACATGGAGGCATTCCTCCACGTATCTGAAGTCGCGCCAAGATGGATAAAGAATATCCATGAGTTCGTTTCCGAAGGCCAGCAGCATGTTGCAAAAATACAACGTGTCGAACCTGAGAAAAACCAGGTCGACATCTCTTTAAAAAGGGTCAATGAACAGGAAAGAAAAGCGAAGCTTGAATACGCGCGAACGAGCAAAAGGGCGGAAAAGCTCCTCGATGTCGCGATCAAGAATTCTAAACTCAAATTAGACCCGGAAAAAATCCGCGCCACGATCGAAAAGGAATATGGGGATGTGTGGAGCGCGTTTAGCACGTCATTTGAAAATGGGCCAGGCGCATTGAAAGACCTAGACATTCCCGAAGAGTTGAAAAAAGCGATCGAAGCGATTGCGATTAAGAATATCAAGAAGCCTACAGTTAACATCGCGGGAATAGCGAATATCACCTGCTGGGGCAGTGACGGAGTAGATGATATCAAAGAGATACTCGCGAAAAAAGAGGAAGGTGTGGGATTGGATTATCTTGGTGCACCAAGGTACAAAGTAATGCTTAGCGCAGAGAACTACAAGGATGGCGAGAAGCGGATGGGCAAGATCATTGAGAAGATGGAGGCTACAGCAAAAAAATGCGGCTGTGATTTCACCTTCCAGCTGGAAAAGGCCTGATTAGCAGATACTTATTTTAATCTATAGTGGGAAGATTGCATATGTTGAAAATGCGCAAGTGCATTGTGTGCGGAGATTATACTCTTTCCGAAACGCATTGCAATACGCAAAGCGAATCTGCACACCCGAAAAAGTATGACCCAAATGACAAATTCGGGGATTATAGAAGAACGAGGAAGGGAATGCTATGAAGACTGAAATAATCGAGAAAAAGAAGGTGAAGCTCAAAGACGGAGTCCTGATTACAGGATTGCCTGGAATCGGGCTTATTGGCCAAGTTGTCGGCAGATATATTGTCGAGGAACTAAAAGCAAAGAAGGTCGCGAGCATGTACTCACACCACTTTCCGCACCAGGTTTTTATGACGAAAAAAGGCGGGATGAGGTTGATAAAGAACAGCTTCTACGAATTGAAGAACGGGAAATCGCATTTGCTGATATTGGTCGGTGATGTGCAGGCAATGTCCTCAGTGGGCCAATATGAAGTTGCCGAGCACATACTTGAATATGCGAAAAAGGTCGGCATAAGCAGGATCATGACTGTCGGAGGATATAGCACTGGTAAGATCAGCGATGACCGCAGGATTTTTGCAGTTGCAACGCACAAGGAAGAGATTGCGAACCTTAAGAAATTCGGTGTTGTATTTGGCGAAGCGAAAGGCTCGATTGTAGGTGTCGCGGGATTGCTTCCGGCAATCGGGCGAGTACGCGGTTTCCGCGGTGTTTGTTTGATGGGAGAAACGCACGGCGGGTATGTGGATACGATTTCGGCAAGGAATATCGTGAAGCTTCTTTCAACTTATTTTGGGATTCCAATTGACCTCAAGAGATTGGATGAGAAAGCGAAAGAGAGCGAAAAGGCTTTGAAAAAGATCGAGGAAGAGATCCAGAAATCCATGGTAGCGCCGTATGAGACGCCAAAGGGAGTTTCTTATATACGGTGAATTTGATCCATATCTTTTCTAAAATTCTTTTTTCTTATTCTTTTAGTTTGATGTTGGTTTCCCCCTCAATCTCCACTATTTAAAAACAGTTTTAACCATAGTTAATGATGGGGTGGGATAATATGAAGGGTCAATTGTCAGCAGAAATGCTTATCTTAATTGCAGTTATCATCAGATCGGAAG
>JBFYLN010000084.1:0-4612 GCA_041305425.1 Microcaldota archaeon
ATAGATTTGGAAGAAGGAATTTTGGAAGCAGCAGCGTAAGCAGCAACGCGATCTCGCGAGGCTCATTTTTACAAGGAGCTGGATTTGCAGCTGGATCGGCCCTGATTGCGGGCATTGTCGGAGCGGGATTGTTTGGAAGCGGAGTAGCGAGCGCAATAAGTCCGAACGGTCAGATTAATAGAAATCCAAACATCATCAAAATCTCTAATGGTATTTTTGAGGTATATCCAAAATCGGATTCACCCCCACCCGCAGCGCCTAATGCATTTGAGTCACAGGGACTTCCTTTCTCCACAGATGTGGATAATGTGCAAATTGCAGTTGACAATGTAGCTGTTGGAGGAACAGTCATTCTGAAATCTGTTGACAGATTGGGAGTGCCAAAAGCATTCAACTTTGGGACTGTCCGGGGTGTAAATATAAAAAAGGACGTCAAAATCATTGGCGAAACAAACTTAAATAACAAAGGCGAGATATTACATGATGAAACTTACTTATTCCCGAATGGAACTCCGCTAACCACTGTCACTGGAGGCTTTCCGGCATTCTTTAACGAAACGCTTCCTGGCCAAGTTCCATATTCAGGGCCAGACATTACAATCCAGGGAATCTATTTCACGTACCCGATAGCCGGTGCGATTTTAATACAATATTGCAAAAAAGCAACTGTTTCTGGAAATATGATTGATCATATCGTGCCCGTGCCTAGTGATATACCCATACCTGGCACTCAATTGACTTATCCAGTTGGCGGTGGGATTACCATTGGCACTTTTTCAATCTTACCAATTGGTCAGCTAGGAATCCAAGAAGGAGGAGTGACAGGCAACATTGAGGTGACCAATAATTTTGTTGATTGTTTGACTGATGCTCCATTGAAAGACGCATTGATTGGGATAATATTGCCAGGCACAACCAACATAATTGGAAATATTATCAATAATAAAGTAATAAATATTGCGCGAAATGGCATAGAGTCAGTTGATAACCTGAATACATATGGTTTTTCTTCGCATGTTACAATCAAATATAATACGGTAATAACGGCAGACCAGGGAAACGCCGCTTTTGGCCCAACTGCACCAAATGGTATAGCTACAGGTGTTGTTCATTCGCAGTATGATGCAAATGCCACGTATTCCGTCTTGAACAATCACATTGAAATGAAAGGACAAAATCTAACACAGTTCGGCATTCTGGCTTTAGTAAACCAAGCAACAATAGAAAATAATGAAATCATCATGCCAAAAGAAATTTATGGTGGATTAGGAATTGGCCTTGTTGGTGCGTCAGGTTGTACTGTTCAAAACAATACATTGACAACCAAATTGAATATATATACTGGAACTTCTTCTGGACTTGGTGTGTACCTAACACCTTTTTACAATGTTCAGTCCAACCCCCCTCAGTATTTTCCATGCACGTATAATCTAATTAAAAATAATATATTCGATGGGCCAATAGAAGAGTTAGTAATGCCCGGATATACATTGCCGATAATTTACACAGCGTATATCGAACCGATACGTGTCGGGAATATGGTCTTCGGGGAAGTAACACATAATATATTCCAAGTTGAGGGCATCATTTATCCTTATTATGGTCCTTATTATGGTGTGCTCTCTTGTCAAGATCCCTCACTGAATACTATTATTCCCCCCTTCGTTGGAATCCCCTTTTGCTTCCCTCTTCCATCTTAAATTTTTTTGCTTCTGAATTTTTTTTTAAAATTTCGCCGATAAATTTTTGAGTCGGCTTTTCTTTTTTCCTTTTTATTTTCGATGAAGATAATTTTCTCTCCTGATTTTTCTCCACTCCTATCTATCTCCCTTTCGCTTCAATGCAAATGATGAAACTGGAAGCAATAACATTTTCGTATGGAGATCTAACAGTCAGAATTTTCATCTCCTTAAAAAGAAAACGTTTCCTAAAACCTCAACTTTCCTCCAAAAACGCATGCCTTATATTTCTGTCTTTTCCCAATTAAAACATGGTCAGCGCAGTCCTCCTAGATCTAGATGGAACATTATTCCGCGGCAAGACCGCGATTCCTGGCGCAGAACAAGCGCTCGAAAAGATCCGTTCAATGGGTATAAGCGTATTCTTTCTCACAAACGCATCAACCCGGACACGGCAGGGTGTTGTCGATAAATTGAAAGGCATGGGTCTGCATGCGAGGAAAGAGGAGATGTTCAATTCCGGTTTTGCGACAGCGGATTACATCGCTTCAAAGCATCCAGGCAAAACAGTTTTCTGTTTGTCTGAAGGTGGAGTCCAGGACGAGTTGCGAGAGAAAGGAATCGAAGTCGTTGAAAATGAAAACGCGGACATTGTAGTTGTCGGCTTAGATCGCAAACTCAATTATGAAAACCTATCTATCGCATTTCGAGCAATCTGGAAAGGCGCGCTATTCCTTGCAACTAATGACGATGCGACCTTTCCCACTGAGAATGGTTTATATCCTGGTTCTGGCGCAATGGTTGCCGCGGTAGAAAAAAGTACGGGAAAAAAGCCTTTGATTATCGGCAAGCCGTATAAGTACGGGATCGAGCTTCTTCTCCGGGAACATAAGATAAAGAAATCCGAAGCGATGATCGTTGGCGACCGGATCGAGACAGATATTCTGGCAGGAAAAAAGAACGGACTTAAGAGCGTTCTTGTACTCACTGGTGTGACAACTGAAAAAGATTTAGAAGGATTGAAAAAAGAAGAGAAACCTGATTATGTTATTAGTACGATTGCAGAACTTCCAAAATTATTAGCAACCTTAGCTTAGGATTCAATCAGATCCTTTATCGTCTCCGAAGGATTATCCGGCTCTGAATTGAATAGCGACTGGTCAAGGTTCACTGTCCCTGATTCTTCGCTCTGTGCCTGTGATGCCGAATTGCTTGATGAAGGTGTTGCCTCGACTTTCGCTCCGCTTTGATCTACAATGCTAAAGTTCAGCTGCAACGAATTTCCACACCGTGAGCATTTCCCATGCACAAGGAGTTCGCTAAGATTCAATTCACTGCTCAGATAGAAATTCGTGTCAACTCCGCAGTTCGAGCACTTTATCGTTCGTCTCAATTCAGCCATACGATCGCCAGAATGGTATTCCTATTTAAGGATTATAAATCTGCTGGTATTTCTTATTCTTTAAGCTTTGAGGAAGAACCGCATCGGTATCGAGCTTAATCAACGGTTCGCTTTTTGGGATATTCGGGAATTGTTTCGCATTCACGATTTTCTTTTCGCTCTGCATCTGTGGAGGCTTTGCAATTTCATACCTCATACCGCATGAAGATGTCAGTAAAATCGAAGAGAATGCGATTCCTATTGCAACAGTTCTCATATATCTTTGGTTCATCAATCAACCACCACTTGTTTCTCGCTTATAATCATCTGCATGCGCTGGTCATCTTCATGATGAGGAAGCTTATCCACAATCTGGAAATCGAAACATATCCCGATCCGGAAACTGGGAAGAGACGCAAGAAACCGGTCATAATATCCTTTCCCATATCCGACCCGGTGCATGCAAGCGCCAAATGCGACCCCGGGAATAATAATCACTTGTGGATGTAGTTTCGAATCGAATTTTTGAATCGGCTCCAAAATCCCGAACCGTCCGGGTTTCATCTTTTCAAACGATTCGAATTTCCCGAATTCAAGAGAATTACCAGACGCGAGAATAGGAAGAAGCACTTCCTTTCCGAGCGAAACTGCTTTCAAAATCATTTCTCGCGTCTCAACTTCGCTTCCAATGGAAGAATAAATTGCGACTATTTCCGCTTCCTTCACGCGATCAATTGAAAATAATCTGTTTGAAATCGATTCGCTCGCAACATTGCGTTCGCTCGCACTAAGAGAATCCCTTTTCAAGAGCATCGCTTTCCTCAATTCTGCTTTCAGGTGTTGGACCATACGTGTATCAAAAAGAGTTGGAGACAATAATATTATTAAACGAAACTATCCATCCTCTCAACCATGGCAAACGACCCGATATTGAAATTCATTTTCGAAGCAGGCATGCTGAAGCGAACGGCAAGAAGCGGATGGTGGAGCGAGAACATCAAACACCCGGAAAGCGTAGCTGACCATTCGTTTCGCGCAGCGATCATCGCGTTTATCCTCGCAAAAATGGAAGGAGCGGACGCCAACAAGATTTGTACAGCGGCGGTATTCCATGACATGCATGAGGCGCGCTTGGGGGATATGAATAAGATTACCGCAAGATACGTGGAAGTCAAAGAAGATCTCGAGCGGAAAGTCGAAGCAGAGCAGGTAAAAGACATGCCAAAAGATATTCAAGACTCGATACTCAAAATTCAGGACCTAACTGACAAAGAGCGAACTATCCTCAAGGATGCAGATTATCTCGAGTGCGCGATCCAGGCAAAGGAATATGCTGACGCGGGAAATAAAGGCACGATGCGCTGGGTTTCAACACTTGGACAAAAACTAAAAACAAAAAGCGCAAAGCTCCTTCACTCAAAACTCGAAACCCAGGATTCCAATTCGTGGTGGGAAAACCTAAAGAAAATCGAATGAACTCATTTCAAATTATTTCTTTTTGAGATACTTGCCAATCTGTAATGCGAATTCGCTAAAATCATCGATATTTCCT
>JBFYLN010000085.1:0-9461 GCA_041305425.1 Microcaldota archaeon
GGTTTGCTAAGCTGCGTATTCAGGTAGATGTCCAGCTCCTCAAGGCCAACAACATGTTCAGACCCTCCTAGCGGAACGTTCAGTCCAAATGCAGCATACAAAGAGCTTCGCAACGGCAAAGGAATGTTCGCATTGACCAGCGCAAATGCACGTGGTTGTTTGGTTACAAATTCATGGCAAGCCCCGAGAGTGAGGCCTAAGCCGATCTTCTCTTTTTCAGGCTTTTTTTCCTGAACCTGGGCAAGAACTGGCTTTTGGTTCTTGCTCGCTTCTCCATGCGCTCTTCCATCACCAAGCATGATGCCTGCAGCCAGCACTGCGCCCGCTAGTGCTTTACCGAACTTCCTTGCAACAGACCTGAGCCTGTGGAGTTTCGGAGCGGACCATTCCTCCCTTGTTTTTTCAAGTTTATTTGTCATTTTTGTTTACCTCTAATCGCTCACCAGTTGCGCTAACGCTTCTACTATCATCGCACTAGGGCACTTGTGCCAGTGATAGTAACCGACGAAACGCTTGGCGCCGAAGTAGCCGCCGCCATAGTGCCCGGTAACAGGGCCAACGAAAGTTGTATCCTCAATTCTGCATAGTTTTCGAATATCAGGGCTAGCCTCTACTTCAGTGCGGGTTGGGATATCTAATTGGTCTCCGAATGGGATATCATGCTTGGGATCTCCACGATACCAACCTTCTTCGGCAGGAAAATTTTCTATTAGTTCAACATGCGCAGCACGTACAATCCGAGTCATTCCTTTCAATTCCAAATTGTAATCTGGATGTTCAGCCACGATTATTGCGTCCTTTTTATCCTGATACGCTTCTGGCACTGGAAAAATAAAGATGCATCCTGTTATTGGGTCAACATATTCGACTGCTTTGCCAAGTTTCTCTCCGGGTTTTGCATAAGCAACCATTGTTCCGCTCCAACTTCCGGATACACCGCCAATTGTTTTCCATTCTTCGTCTTCTTCATGAGTCTGGCTAAGTCTTTTGTTTGAAGCAATAACTTTGTTTTCTGAATTAGCTCTGGCCAATCCTTCTTCAAAAGGAACGGGTTTTTTAAAAGGAATAAGGGTAACTAAGTTTGGACCTCGGATTCTTTGTTCTCTGTTTTTTTCCATTGTTTTCATTTCCATTTTCATTCCACCTCATTGTTTTATTGTATGTATATATGTGGCAAAAGGAGTATTTAATTGCTGTGTTCCCCTTGGTGGGACACAATTAAGGAAGGATTAAATATCCGGCGTGTGAAAGAGCATTATGGATACGAAGCTTCTGGAAAAAATCGGGCTCACTCCGGGCGAGATAAAGGCATACCTTGCGCTTCTTAGGATCGGCTCTTCGTCGACCGGGCCGCTGGCCAAGGAATCTGGAGTTTCCAGATCGAAATTATATTCCATCCTTGATAAGCTCGAGAAGAAGGGGCTTGCATCTCATATCGACAAAAGGGGCGTGATACATTACCAAGCTGTAGAGCTGGCAAAAGTGATGGATTATATACATGAAAAAGAGGAGGAATTCAAGAAACTCGAAGAGGAGTTCGAGGATTTCCTGCCGAAACTCGAGGGATACCAAAAACAATCGGGCGCGATCCAGAATGTGGCGATCTACCAGGGATTGGAAGGCCTGAAGGTGGCGCATGAGCATGTCTACCTGAAGGTAAAAAAAGGAGAAGAATATGTTTACATGGGAATCCCGAAATATCAGCCAGAGGCCCAACACCGGTATTGGACCAAAGACCATCAAAGACGGGTTTCACTGGGCATTAGAACCAGGCTTTTATTCAATAAGGACACTGCACGGGAAGTCCTGAAAAACAGGAACGACTACGTTTTGTGCGATGCAAGGTATATGGCAACGGACATCAAGACGCCCGCGTACTTTCTGGTCTACAAAGACACGGTGATGATGGCGATCCCCTCATCAAACCCTCTTGCGATCGAGATAGTGAGCCAGGAGATCGCAGATGCGTTTATGGCATACTTTGAGGAATTCTGGAAAGGGACGAAGAGGTTCAAATAGAAATGCTAAAGAGTCCCATGATGAACAACCTCAGGGGTAACCATTTAAACCATTACGGAATAGTATGAACGCATCAATGCATAGATCAATGAATAGATCAAAGCATGCGATACAAGGTGAAATATATGGCAATTGTAGAGTTCGGAGAATTCAAAGGGAACAAGCTTATTATTCTGAAAAGGAGCGAAGATGACAAGTATCCGTTCAGCTTCGGCAAGTCGAAAGCGAAACTGGTTGTTGAGCATTTCGAGGACATAAAGAAGTTTGCTGAAGAGGAATAGAAGAAGGAAAATAAAGAAGTTTTTCTTATATCTTTTTCTTATCTTTTGATTTTGCCCCTAAACCAACTGCCGCCATTGCAGATGCAGCGATCCCAGAGCCTACGGATTTGAGAAACCCGGTACGGGATATCGAACCTTCGGATTCTGGATTATGATTGGAATTTTCTTTTTGGTTTTTTCTCATAATATTTTCACCTGTTTTAGATTTTCATTTTTTCAAAACATACCCGAGCATCGGAATCGCTAAGAACGTCGTGAGCAGCGCCATCATGGCAATTATAGAATATTGCGAAGAATTCAGGACGCCCGAGGACAGACCAATCGAAGCGATAATCAGCGCAACTTCCCCGCGAGGCGCCATTCCTATACCGACTGCGAGCGACTCCTTCGCATCAAGCTTTGCCCAAAGCGCACCCAACCCGCAACCGATTATTTTGGTTATGATTGCGATAATTGTCAGGATAATGATGGGGATCGCAAAAAGTACAAGAGCATTCACATCCACAAGCATACCGAGAGTAATGAAGAATATGGGCATGAATAGAAGTTCGAGCCCGTAAGTCTTATCCTCAATTTCTGCCAGATGCCGGCTTCGGTTCAAAATTATGCCTGCCATGAACGCGCCGACAATCGCGGAAAGCGAGATGAATTCCGCGATATAGGCGAACATGAGCATGAGCGCGAGAACAAGCAGGAATCGCCGCTGGCTCATGTCTTTGCGGTCAAGATATCTGATGAAATGCCCTCCAGCGACAATGCTTCCAACAATGAAAATAATTGATGAGATCGCAGTCCACAATAATGGCTCGAGCGAACCGGTGCCAGATGATATGTTGATCACAAAAGAAAGCACAAGCAGGCCAAGCACATCATCAAGAACAGCAGCACCGATGATTATCTGCGCAAACCGCTCTTTAACCAGATTCATTTCTTTGAGTATCGCAACAGTCACTCCCACACTCGTTGCAGTCAATGCAACTCCAACAAACATCGAATATGCAAAATCCCCTCCAGTTGATATTGCATAAAGATAACCGACTGCAAAAGGAAGAACAACACCGCCCAATGCGACTACAAAATTATCGATTGAGAAAATCCCTTCGAGCTTGCTATGCAATCCCACTTTGAATAAAAGGATGATCGCACCAAGCTGTGCAAAGATATGGATCAGATCCTGCGATTGGAAAAGAACAGGCGGAGCGCTTGGAAGCGGAATCGGCAGATTAAGCGAATTCAGAAAATCCAGGCTTGCAGACAGGAAACTTGGACTCATCAGAAGGCCGAGCAAAAGAAGCACCATGACCGAAGGCTGCTTGATATAGATGACCGCAAGCTCTCCTGCGACTGCTAAGAGCAAAAGAAAAACGATCTCGAAATAGACGTGCTTGCTCTCTTCGACCGCACCAAAAATGCTCGTACGCACGATCGTAAGGATAAGGATTGCGAAAACCAGCAGAATGGCTAATCCTGCCATTTTGTTCAATGATGATTTAATTAGAGGAGTTTCCATGAACTAAATCTGATGGCTCAGGTATAAAAATTTGCCCTCCGATAGCACTGTATGGCAGCTTGTTTCATGTGCAGGGAAGAGAAGGATACGAGAAGATTATATGCTGGGAACGCAAGAGGGTTTTCAGATGTGTGTTTTGATTGCGCGATCAAGTTTTTCAAATTACAATTGGAGGAGTGAGTTCTATGTGGGTAAAGGCATATGTTGAAGAAAGACCAGATGGACTTGTTGAAATACTGATCAAAGCGCATAAAGGATTCTACAAGATATGGGTACACCCTGATGACCCTGCGCGTGTTGAAATCATGATTGACGGCGTGTTGAAAGGAAGGGCAAGCACGAAATTAAGAGAACTGGAAGAGGGGATTGGGATAGAGACAAAGAAAGCAGATAGAAAAAGAAACAGTTCAAATAAATCAAAGGTGCGCAAATAATGGAGCTTACTAAAGCGAAGATTATTGAATCGCTTAAAAAGGGGAAAGCTGAGAAACTCAAAGAGGATATCGAATATATCAGGTTCCGAGAAGAGACAGGAAAGATAAAGCGCGGAACGGTCGTTACAAGCGAACGGATAATTTTCGGGTTTGAACATATTCCCAGGATTTTTACGCTTGCAAAAGGACTTGAGCGAAATATTGTGAAGGAGAGCGGAAAAGAAACGGAAGATTCAGGAGAAGTTTATATTGAAGAAAAGATCGACGGGTTTAATCTTCGGATCGCTAAAGTCGAAGGAAAGATATTCGCTTTTTCCCGCGGAGGTTTCATTGACGCGTTTGCGACTGAAAAGGCGCGGGCGCTCGGACTCGAAAAGTTTTTTTCCAATTATCCGGATCACATCCTATGCGGCGAGATGATCGGGAACACGCCATACACAACTCCGACAAGAAAATTCGATGTGAAATTATTTGTCTTTGATATCGATTCTGGAAATGGCGAGTATCTGCCTTGCGCAGAGCGTTATGCGATTTTGAAAAAATACAAAATCGAGAGCGTTCCGCAATTAGGAAAATTCAAGGCAGATGATGTGAAAAAGATAAGCGAACTTGCACTGATGCTCAACAAGGCGAAGAAAGAAGGTATGGTCATCAAGAGCGCGGATCGGAAAAAGATCGTGAAATTTGTTACCCCAAACGCGGATATTGAAGATATCGCTAGATGCTCTAATGTAATGTTTGATATGCCGCTTGGTTTCTATGTACAACGGGTTTTTCGCTCTGGGATATTCATCAAAGAATTTGGGCTAGATGAAAAAGAATACGCGAAAGCACTTGGAGAGGCGTTCTACTCCGGATTGCATGACGGGATTGAAGCGGTTGAAGACGGACGCGGGGCTGAAGAAGAATTTGAAATCTTCATAAAGGACCCAAAGACCTGGGAAACGATCCACCATCACATGTCAAAGGAAGTGAAGCTTGAAGTGATTTTCAGGAGAGAGGAGAACGGCGGGGAACGCATCCGCTTCAGGAAGATCTACCAGAAGACGACGAAGAAAATACATGATGCGATTAGCGGGAAAGGACAGGTTGACTGATCTGAGGTTTGACGACTGAACTGCATATATTTAAAAACCTATAATAGCCATTATAATAATCATGGTTATAATAGAAAGGCACGAAGCAGAATTATTGAAAAAAATAAACAAATGGACAATGGTCTTTGGAAGGCGGAAGACCGGCAAGACGTTCCTTGTGAAAAGGACAGCCAAATACGACGAATACTTTTTTGTAAAAAGGGATAGGACGATTTTTGTTGAAAGCACTGCAAAGGATATTGTATATGACACATTCATTGAACTCTTCAGCAGAATGCTCAAGGATAACAAAACGATAGTGGTAGATGAATTTCATCGTTTGGGAGACGGCTTTTTGGATTATCTTCATATGATGGATAAGACTGGAAAATTATATGTCGTTTCATCAACATTTCATCTTTCAAAAAACCTGGTTGGGAGCCATTCTCCTTTATTAGGTGTGTTCGCTGAATTTCCTGTTGAACTGATACGGATAGAAGATGTTGCAGGCTCGCTTCCAAAAAACATTGATAAGAAAGAGCTGCTTGAATTATCGATCCTGTTAAGCGAACCGCTTGCAATCGGATATTATGAAAAAGATATGAGACCGTCAGAGTTGGCCAGCATATTAATTTCATCAGGAAAATTCCTTGTCCCTGCGCTTATCGGAGAGATTTTCAATGAGGAAGAAAGGAAGATGACAAATATATATTCAGCGATATTGAGGGCAATCGCATCTGGAAAGAACACGACTACAGAAATATCCTCTTTTCTTTTCTCAAGAAAACTTATTGAAAAGGATAATCCTGGCAGCGTAACACAATATCTGCAGAACTTACTCGACATTAAAATAATCAAAAGGGTATCGATTGCGAATAAGAAATCATATATGTATGAGCACGTTTCCCATCTGATTGAAATGTATTACTATGGAGATGAAAAGTATAATCTCAGCGAAATGGAATTTGACAATAAACATGTCACATCTATTGTTGAAAACATATTCCCGCGCATTGTTGAGCGCTATGTTCGGTCGTTTTTAGCACGGAAGTTCGGGCTAGGTGAAGCGATCATAAAAGAAGCGGATTACGACATAGATGGGTATCTCACAAAATTCAAGTCGTGTGAGATTGCCCTTGAAGTCAAATGGAAAAATGTAATAGATGGAAAAGACATTGCGGATGCGGAAGTTACGCTTTCGAAAGTTAAATCGAAACGGAAATTGTTTTTCGTCCCGGATAAAAACAAGGTTAGATACAAAGGAGATATGATGGAGGTCGTGGATTTTAGTGATTTTCTTTAGAGGTCAGGCTCAGGTATTATAATGACAATTATAATAACCGGCATTATAGAAGAGACGCTTAATTTTATTTTTTCCTCTTCCCCATCGTCTTTAAAAGACTATAAAATCTTTCGGCTTCCAGGCACTGGCAGCCGACCTTGTTCGCGAACTTGATCACGCCTTCATCTGCTGTCACGATCGTCGCATCAAGCTCTTTTGCCAAAAGGACAACCTCAAAATCTTCCTTTGAATCCAGAATGCCGGCACGCATGTAGTCCCTGTATTTGTCGCGAAGCTTTGCCAGCTTTGCATCATTTTCCGGCTTGTTGTCAATCGCAAACTCCTCAGCAAGGCGCAAACCCTTGTTCACCCGCATGCGGATGTCCTCGATAAAATCATTCATGACCGCCGCAGGCAAATAAATCGCGTACGTATTAGGTGCCCGTTTCTTGACATAAAGCGAAAGCTCGCTCGCCTTCTCTCCCCCAATGAAATTCTTGAGCTCTGCAAACACGGATGGCGGAATAAAGATATCCAGGTCCAGCTTTCCGACAATCTTGATAAAGCTGCTCACAGCTGAAGGCGGGTTCTTCCCGAACTTCTCCCTTGCATGCGGGTTCACGAATAGCGAAGTGTCAATAACGAATTTTCCAGGATTCATGATTCCCAAATGGGAAGATGAAAGATTAAAAGGTATCGTTAGCCTGCAGATTATGCTTTTACGAACCTCACCGGCTTCCCCTTAATCTTTTTTATCTTTTTCTTCCTTAGCAAACTCACAAGCGCATTACGAATCATCGTCTCAGAAAAGTCAATTAATGATTTGATTTCTTTCACGCTTCGGGGCTTTTCAAGCGCGATCATTATTCCCTGCTCAAGGCAATGTTTAGAAAGCCGTTTCACAACCCGGATCTTCTGTCCATACCTCTCTTCCAACAATTCCAGGCTGTCAAGGACATCAAAACAAAATGTTTTCCCTGTCGCTTCCTCCTGAGCAAGCAATTCTTCAAATAAAACATCCCAATCGATTTTCTCTTTTCTGATTATGTCAGCGGCATCTTCAAGGTCTCCTTCCCGCTCTGTTATGGCCTTGAAAAGAATGATATCTTCAAGTCGAACCAATCCCACCGACAAATTGCCATAATGAAGCTCACGGCTACGGTCAACCATGCGATCATTAAGGGTCAATGCGCCACATACAGTTCTTGTAAAAACGTCGATACGTGGATATCCGGGCTTTTCAAATATCGCACTAGGCTGCATATCCTGATAAGCTTTTGAAAAGGATTTCAATGGTTCAAAACCAATAAGTTTGAAAGTTGATTCAACAGTTCTGAACGTATTTTTGTCTTTTACTACAAGATCGATATCTTTCGTAGATGCTTTGATGCCTCGTAATGCAAGATTGCACCCTCCAATCAGATAAACGTTTGTCGGTAAAACAAATGCGTTGCCAAGCTCCTCAAGCAATTTTCCAAGCGTATCGATTTTGTATTTCACTTTAGCCTTTATCCCGTAGTCCGCAGCCTTGGCACGAAACTCTTCCCAGGGAAGGAATAAAGATTCATTCTTCACTGGCCGCTGATCAAGATAAGCAAGAGTGTCAAGCATGGCTTCAATAACTCCAAAATGCTCAGCAATTTTCCTGCATTCATGCATATCAATCCTGCGCTTGTTCCTCAGATAAAAGATCATGCATATGAGAATGTCTTTCTTGTTTTCACTGCATTTTAGCGCATGGACCAAAACCTCTTCGGGTGTAAGTTTCTTCTCTGGCCAAATCGCATAATTGAACGGTGATAAATAATCAATGCCAAAATCATGGAATGCGGAAAATGCGGTTGGTGTCCCTTTAAGTAATTGATTCTGAGGGGATTTTTTCAATTTATAATCATTTGAAAACAATACAGCGGCCCCAGGTTCAACATTTTCCCGCTCATGGATTTTACGAAGAAGAACAATTAGATAATGTAATTGTTCAGATGCTCTAAATTTCCCTTTTTCCCGTTTTATCGCACCCATCTCAAGCAATTCAGTTAAAATTTTGTAGATATACGTTGTTGAAAGATGGGTTTTCTCCTGCAATTCATCAAAGGTTTTCTCCTCGTGAAGTTCCACAAGCACATATTCGTTGCTATCACTTAGAAGTTTTTCAAGGGAGAAACGATTTCCGATTTTGATCATTTCATTTGTGAGAATATCTTCGGTGTGCTTGACAATGACATTTATCCCGCTGCGTTCCTTTGCAACCAGGCCACGATTTTCAAGAATAGTAACAGGTTCTGAAATAGTGGATAAAGAAAGCTCAAGCTTTTGCGCAAGCTGAGAAATAGAAAGTTTCTCCTTGATTAGGAGTTCGAATATTTTAAGTTCTGTTTTCTTCATTAATTATACTAATACCGAATTAGTATATATACCTTTCGTTAATAGTGTAATTAATGACCAAAACAACTTATAAACCGGAAACAGAAAACGATCCACGTATCAGCGAAACAATCCACGAATCAGGAAAACGACCATCGGATCATATCAGCCTAATCAATCCCCGTCCAATCTCCGGTATATTCCCCCCAAAGAGATTCGTCGTATTCAATATGAAGGAGAACAGGATCGTGAATGCGACCAGAGGAAGGATACAGATTACAGAAATCATATGCCGCATCATTTCCGGAAGGCTGAAGCTGAAGAAATCCTCCACAGCCAATTTGTTAGCCCCCAGCCATCCCTGGAGCTGGAACTGCTTATCCAGAGTGTCAGTACCGCATTCCAAGCCGGTTATAGAACCGATCGCAGGCTCGCCGCATGAATACTGAATCTGTGAAAGGTTATCAACCGGAGAGTCAATTATTCCAAACATAT
>JBFYLN010000086.1:0-5608 GCA_041305425.1 Microcaldota archaeon
GGTTGGAAGGAGGTCTTGGCCGATGAAGCCTGCCGTATATGGGTAGTAGTTTTCGAAAACATGATAGCCGCCGTAAATCATTGTGCGGTCAGGGACAAATCCATGAGCGGCACATTCCCCGAGCCGGGCAATATTACCGAAGAGGGATTTGTCCCTGACCGCACAATGATTTACGGCGGCTATCATGTTTTCGAAAACTACTACCCATATACGGCAGGCTTCATCGGCCAAGACCTCCTTCCAACCATGTTGGACAACCCGCCAATCCCCTTGCCGAATATCCATGGGGTTGATTATGTGCGCCAATCGAAAGTCACAATAATGAACCTCTATTTCGCATATCCGGCTGGTGCTGCTGTGTCCGTATCATATTGCAATGGCTTTGAGATGTCCGATTGCGTGATATACGATTTCTTCGCAAGCAATCGGTTTTTGAATTTGTTTCCTGGTGTGCCTTTCAGGTTCGGTATCGGCATCCACATAACTGCCAACTACCAGCCGGGCGTCGTACGATTTAATGATGAAATCAACAAGCTCTATCTCAGCGGCGCATGCACTGTAACCAATAATAGGATCAAGCGCAAGGCGGAGGCAGATGTTTATCGTTATGGCTTTGTGGATTGCGCCATGCTTCTTCAGGACTGCAAGATGGACGCTTTATTTAGCGGGAATGAGATGTTTAACATACCCGCCGCTCCCCTCAATGTCGACTCGAACGGAGGATCAACGGTCTTCACGCAAAACAGCATCTACAATTCCGGATTCGGCGGTTACCTCTACCCATTCCCAGCGCAGTTTCAATTTTCTCCCTATGACGGATTATATTGCGGCATTCTGAGATGGCCCAGCATTGCGCCCAATATCATTGAAAACAACCTTATTGTATGCGGCTATGATGACGCAGGCCATCGTAAGACACAGAACGGCATCTTCTTGGGCGGCACATCCAACGCGATTGTGAGGTCGAATACCATAATAAACGACGCAACAATCAATCAGGGCGGCACGCTGGAGCCCGGCGAGGCCGGCGCTTTGTATCACGCGATACTCCTTGGGCCGTTTGCCGGTTATTTCTCCAAGAACAACCAGATTCTCGGCAACGACTCGAAAGGGCTGCTCTCCGGGGATAGCCAATTGGAGATTATGGCTGGCTGTGACGGGAATATCTGCAAAAACAACGACTACGGCGCAATCTACGGCGGCTTGGAGATGGCCGGCGCCTACATCAGAAGCAATGGAAACACTTTTGTGAACGAGAACTTCTGGGGCAGCTATCCTGGCTACCCTGAAGCAGTCTGCATGTGGTTCAATTCCGGCGCTCTTTATAACACGGTTTCTGCGCTCAAGAACGGGCAGGCTCTCCAGGGATTCGATATCTGCAACCAGATATACTTCGATCCTGGAACCGAGCCTCCGGCCAACACAATCAGCGGCTATTCCAAATGCGCGGTTGTTCTCCAGAGTGTCAAGGACCTGATGGCTCAGAAGCAGGGGAGATTCATCGAGAGGGCCAAGAAGAGATGCGCTGATGCCAAAGGAACCTGGGATGAGCTCACCCAGACATGCCAGCTGCCGGAATACCCATGACTGCGTGTAAATGATTTTTCAGGAGGAGTTAATTCTACCTTCTCTTTTTTTCTTGTGCGCCAACGTTAGCGCTTTTTTTCCTCTTTTTTTCGTGCGCTCTATGCGTTTTACCATGTATTCCGGTGATAACTTACAGGATCAGAGCGATCAGTGAGGTATCTGGATGCTGAAAAGACTGCGGGCTAAAAAAGAACTTCAGGAAGCAGGCAGACTGCTCGCAGAGTACTGGAAAGTCCGTGGGATGCCGCAGTATGACGGGCACTGGGCGGAAGAGTACCTCGTCCAGGGCCATAAAAAAGAGATTGCCCAAGACGAATTCCTTGTATATTCGGAAAAGGGCAAAATGCTCGGCATAGTTTCACTGATAACTGATGTCAGCGGTGTTGCAGAAATCAGGGACCTGATAATCGATCCGCCAGAGCGGCAAAAAGGGTATGGAAGGAAGATACTGGAGAGCATCGTGGAAACTGCAAAGAGCAGAGGCATACGTAAATTGTACGCTCTTGCCTTGCCGCAGGTTGAATCGCTCTATTCATCAGTAAGCTTCGTGAGGGAAGGAATGTTGAAGAATCATTTCGCTCCGGGCGAGGACCTTGTCATTATGAGCCGGTTCTTCTAGAAAATTTTTTACACTTCTTAGAATACGATCATCCTGCATTTACGTCTATTTAAACCGGCTTCGGAAATATGGATTATTATCTGTGTTATTTCTAAACTCACGGCGTCTTGTCAAACCCCGTCCTATTTTCAGAATAAGTCCATTACATCAGCTTGATCTTATTTCAAAGCCCAATAATGTCCTTTCCCATAATCAAGGCGTTTCAATACTCCATCTTTACTCATAGCATTTAGCAATTTGTAAACAAACTCCCAAGACCTGCCAAGCGTTTCTGCCATCTCGTGAGTGCTGGCTGGTTTTGATCGTTGCCGCATGATCATTATTATGAGTTCCTTGATCTTCATCTGCGACTTCTTCTTTATCTCTACCATAATCCCACTTCTCATTAGCGAGAACATTCTCGCTGATGAGAATAGATGCAAAAACAAATATAATCCTTCCGTTGAACAATCGAACCATGGATACTAAGATACTTGAGCTAGCGTTTGAGCCAAACATCGATTTGGACTGCATGAAAGCTCTTTATGTCAATACTGGGGATTTCGATAAATTGCTAGACAAGCTCTTTAAACCGCAGACATTTTTGGTTCATGGAGAACGTGGAGCTGGAAAGACGCTTCTTTTCAGCCTTCTCAAAACAGAACTTTCCGCGAGCCTTGCCGAGTATTATGGTAATGCCCCGTTTCTAAAAGATCTGGAAGATGTCCTATTTTTCAAGGAGCGGATAAAGAAGAGGCCGATCATCCCTGTTTTTCTAAAGGTCACACGCGCAAAAGGGACTCAAAAAGAACTACTGTTTGATACTGTGCATGAAATCGTCAGGAACACTTCTAAAGCGCTTCTTCTTGCAAAGAAAATTTCAAATAATAAGATCATCAGGGGATATGAACCGCAACTAGCGGAAATAATCGCCCGGTTGGAAGAAAAAGAGATATCTCAGGTTACAAGTGAACGGATCGGTTTGAAATTCAACATAGGTGGCAAAATCATTCCTGTTGAGCTTGGAAGCGAAGGATCAGAAGAATTTTCAAAAGCCCGATTGGCAAAGCCAATTACTGAGCTCAGGACGCTCCATAGCATCATGGAGGATCTGTTTGATATTGCAAGAAGCGAGAATATTGAATTGTTGATAGCTCTTGACGAGTTCGATAAAATCGGCGTAACTGAAGCATCAGAAATTTTGAAATCTGAACAAGGCCCTATTTTCGAGGCTCTTAGGTCGAATTTCAGCTTCCTGATCCCAGCAACCCCACATCATATTAAAGAGCTGGAAAAGCCAGAATACTTAGGCTGTTTTACAACCGCTCCATTTGAGTTGACTCCATTTGATCTAAAATGGACAAAAGAGATGATTGATAAGCGTTTGATGTTTTACAAGGAACAAATTGGGAAAAGGTTATATTGGAACGATGTTGTAAGTGAGAAAAAACTAGGGCAGGTTATGGAAAGTTCAGATTCCGTGCCTCGGATAATTCTTAGAAATTTGCAAAAAGAGATTTCTAATAACCTGGCGATTCCTTTAGTCTGACCAATCCCAGTCCTTACGGCGTCCCATCAAACCCCGTCCTCTTTCTTTTCTCAGAGTACACCCATTCCATAAGGTGCTTCAAATTAGAAATATCAGCCGCATTATACCTCACCAGCTTGTCGAGTGCGCGCGTGTCATTCCTGCGGATGTACTTCTGCCAGAGCTTCACCGCATCATACCCATCCAAGCCTTTCAAATCATCTTCCCGTTCGAATCCGAACCGTTCTTCGATCTTTTTCAGCCCGCCTGTCATTTCTAGCGAAGCGAGGGCAAACCTAAGGTCGACATGCAGGTTCGGAAGCCGGATCCCGCGCATATTCTTCCGTAAGAACGGTAGGTCAAATTGCGCCCCATTGAAAGTGACAACCATATCAAATTTCTCGACATGCTTCCTAAAATCCTCAAGGTTCTTCCCAGCGATATAACTATGCACTTTCTCCCCGTCATACAAGCCGACAACAGTCAGATCATTCGAAGTTGCCGATAATCCCGTTGTCTCGATATCCACATACGCAACGCGCTTGAAATGCGGAAACGCGCGCCATGTCTCGTTCGATGGAATTACGTTTGCAAAATGATCTGGATCAGACTGCGAAAGAGCGTATTTCGAACTTGCCACTATCTTACAATAATGCTTGTGCGACTGGCTCGTTTCAAACTTAGCAATAAAGTCATCCCATGTCTTCACTCCCTCTTCCCAAAGCGAACGCTCGCGCACGGGTCCGATATCAGGGAGATGGATGAATGTATGCTCAAGCATTGGAATCGATATTGATGTTTTCATGAACTATTATTAATCTGATATGTGAAAGCTTTTCAGGTGCCTTTTATGGATTTTGAATTAATGAAAGCATTGTCAGAAGCAGATGGAGTCAGCTCGCAAGAGGGGGAAGTTGCAAAGATCATGGCGAATCAGTTCAAGAAAGCAGGACTCAAAACCGAGATAGATAATTTCGGTAATGCGCTTGCATACAAATCGATCAAGAAAAACCCGCTCATCCTCGGCGCGCACATGGACGAGATCGGGCTCATGGTAAAGATGATCGATGAGAAAGGCTTCCTGCGCTTCATAAAGATCGGCGGGATCGATGACAGGACGCTTGTGAACCAGCAGGTGCTTGTGCGTTCGAAGAAAGGCTTAGTCCCAGGAGTCATCGGGAGCAAGCCACCGCATATCATGAGAGATGAAGAAAGAAAGGTGACAATTGATTACAAAAGTCTTTTCATTGATATCGGAGCTTCAAACAAAAAAGAAGCGGAAAAAATGGGAATCGAAATCGGGAACACGGTTACATTTTCAACAAAATTCACCCGAATGGGTTCGAAAATGGTTTCAGGAAAAGCGCTTGATAACCGCTTGGGATGTTATGCTCTTCTTGAACTTGCAAAAGGCCTCAAAGATAATGTTGTCCTGATGGGGACGTCGCAGGAAGAAGTTTCGACATTTGGGAAAGGCGCAAAGACAGCTAGTTTCAGATTAGATCCGAGCGCGTTTATTGCAGTAGATACATCAGTAGCAGGAGATCATCCTGAATTGCGGCCAGAAGACGCTCCTGTCTATCTAGGAAAAGGCCCGGTGATCGCTTTGGTGGAAGCTGGCGCAAGGGGAAATATCGCAGATAAGGGTCTGGCGCAGAAGATGATGGATTTGGCAAAGAAGTCAAAGATCCCATTCCAGCTTGAAGTGATTGATGGGGGTGCAACTGATGCGTCATCAGTGAGCAATGTCAAGAGCGGGATTCCTGCAATCGCAATTGGAATGGCAACAAGATACATCCATTCAACTGTTGGAGTCGCTCATATCGATGATGTCGAAGCGACGATAAAATTATTGCGTAAGGTAATTGAAATCTATTGAAAATTATACTTTCTAT
>JBFYLN010000087.1:0-4987 GCA_041305425.1 Microcaldota archaeon
AAGTACGGTCATTGAAGCAGTCAAAAAAGCTGATTCCAGGCTTGAAAAAGAAATTGAGCGCCTTATGAGCGATGATAAATTTATTGCAATCCACATGATCCCATGGCTTTTGTGGAACCAAACTGTACGAGTGGTTCTTGGAACAGAGGCTTCGAAGATTTAAAATCGAGCGATAAAAAATCCATCGCTTTCGCGGGATTCTGTTTTTTTAACCAAGTGTGTAATGAGCGAATGCTAAACATAGCCAACGAGGGAACCGAAAAATCGTTAACTGGTTTATAAGCAGATTTATATATATTTTTACACAATATTCATATGATTGTTTATGGCTCTAATTGATAAACTGCTGCTCCGTGGACAGGAAGAGACTGCCAGGGCAGAAGCCAAGCGGGAGTTCAAGCGCCTCATGCCAGGCAGAGGCAGGATCTCGGAAATCGCACAATGCGGCATCACTGCGTACTATGACAAAAAGTTCGGGAGGTTCGAGCCGGCACATGACAGGTGGGAAAGTTCCCACGCATCCACGTTACAGGCTAATCCACAACTGCGCAGGATTGATGTCATTGCAGACAGCATGTTCAAAGGCGGCAGGTTCAACCTATGCGAGGTGGGAGATGTCCGATCCAAAGATCCTCCTCATAATTATGAGGGAACGCTGGCCATGGCCAGGCTGACTGACCAGCTAGATATGATGGTGGCCATGCTCGTATTAGATATCGGCAGCGAAGTCAGGTTCTCCAAGCTCCGGGTAGCGACGGTTACAGGACATGATTTCGTGGTAAGGCTCAGCACCCGCGACCATGGGATGATTGTTGGCCCAAACACGCTGTTTTCCCGCCAGTTTCCGGAGACAGTTCACGAGCGCGGCGCTGAGGGAAGCAGAGTATTTCATACATTATTGGAAACGCTTGATGCGATTGAGCGGATTCTTGCAATAAGGCCGGAGTAAGAATTACCCGATCAAGTTTGCACTAGGTTAAGCTATTTTTAACCTAGCGATAACGATTAATATAGATAAAAAGAGATTCAGGTGTAAATAAAAGTTGATCATATGCATGTCGCAGTTTTATTTTCCGGTGGAAAAGATAGTGTGTTCGCCACATTCTGGGCCATGCAGCAAGGATTCGATGTCACACTAGTTACGGTCGAGCCGGAAGAATATTCCATGATGTTCCACCATCCGAATGTCAAGGCGACAAAACTGCAGGCAGAAGCGCTCGGGTTAAAGCAGGTTTTTGTTAAAGCGAACGATAAGGATTGGCATGCAAAACTCAAGGCGACTCTTGCTAAACTGAAAGTAAAAGGAATCGTAACCGGAGCGATCGCGAGCGAATACCAAAGAAGAAGAATCGAAAATCTCGGAGAGGAACTTGGAATCCCGACATATTGTCCGCTCTGGCATAAAGAAGAGACGGTTCTTCCTGAGATGCTCCAGAATATGGAGATATTTGTTATTGCGGTTTCTGCAGATGGACTTGGCCCCGAGCTTCTCGGGCGGCCGCTAAAAGAACTCGTAGATAAGAAAGTCCCGGGAATCCATCCCATGCTCGAAGGTGGGGAAGGGGAAACATTTGTCACTGATGCGCCTTTCTTCAAGAAGAGGATTGTGGTTGAAGAGTGGGATAAATCTTGGGACGGAGTGAGAGGAGTCGCGATAATAAAGAAGGCGAAGCTAATCGAAAAATAAAGAATTGAAGGAAATATTTATTCCTATCCACACCTGAATTTTTTCTTGTCGATTTTTATTTGTCCTTTGAGCGCGTATCTTCCATAAGGAGTCTGTCGGATTTTGCATCCTTTGACATCCGTTGTCCTATGAAAAATCAGCTCTCTTCCATAGAATGAAAGGAGCCGTGCAATCTTTCCAGCTCGATATGTTTTCTTCCTTTCATTCCTCTCTATCCGTTTATCAAGGCTGATCTTTTTGCTTAGCTTTTCATTCACGATATGGACCTTTCCCGATGGCTGCCACCGGATCCCCAGAAATTCCTCTGCAGAAGCGCAACTGAAATAAAACTGCGTACTTCCAAGAAAAAGCTCTATCGCCCTGGACAAAACCAGTCCGGGCTTATCTATGAATGCACCTTTCCGTTCTATCTCAAGCGGCACGTAGTAAATACCTTTGAAAGGGGTCGGAAATATTCGCAGTGTCGCGCTCAGATTTTCAATTTCGTTTTTTGATTTCCCCTCTTTTATGAGTTGCGAATAACTAATTACCTGTCTTGGAAGCATCTTCAACCACCTTTTTGAAAGATAGATAATCATTTTTTTCTATTACCATTCCTTCGATTTCCTCGAGATTTTTCGGCGGGCCACAGTCCCTTATTAGTTCTTTGATTTTAGCATAATCAGCCGATCTGTTTCTAAGCATACAATAAATATCGAATAAGTCTCTTGCCTCCACCCTGTCCTTATAGCTGATCAGTTTCATCACAAATAAATCATCCATGGAAGCTACCAATATCTCTGATGATACTCCGTACGGGTAAGATTCGATTTTTTTGACTTTATATTCAGGAATGAATATCTCAACCTTGATTGACGTTTCCTCGAACTGGATGGTGAATTGGTTCGTATAAGCAGAACGCTGAGCCCTGTAACCCTTTTTTGAGATGCACCCCTTTAGCCGTTCTTTAAGGCGGACATCAGTATCTCCATTGATTTTTAATGGGATGAAATCAAGATCGACACTTATCCGATGCTTCAGGTGAAATATGGATAACGCGGTTCCACCTATCAGGATAAGCTCCTTGTTCGCACATTCCGCGATATCTGGCATGATGTCAAGAATCTTCTGATATTTCAACTGGAACTTTTCATTCATAAGGAGATTATTAAGATATGGGTTTTTATATGTTTCTCCTAGATTAGAAGTTCTTTAATCTAGAGATAACTGAACATCCCTATACTTGTTTTGGTAATGAAATTCGATAATTACTTGGCAAAACATCATTTAAACAAAAATAGTGGTAATAAAAGGTTTAAAAAGACTTCCTAACATATACTCATTATGCGTTACAAAATAATCACAACTGCCAGAGATACTGATCAAAAACCCAGGATCCAATTATTGAAGAGAAAGAATGGGATTACCCAGGCTGATGCCTACAAATTGATCAATGACCTTCGAAATGCCAGAGATATCGATTTCAAATGGCTTGAGGCAGACATGTGCGGATCGATCGATTCATTAAGGAAAAAATACCCGAATCACGAAGATATGGTCAAGAATTTAAAATTCCGGGTCCCTAGATCCGCATTCCGATGGCTCGCTTCTCTTACGAGCGATGAGCAGACGCAGCTTAGAATCGCCACAAACAAAACACTAGACCAACTCTTCGCGCAGAGCGAATTATGGACGCGCTACCAGAGCGGAGGGAGCCTGATGAGCGATACGATCATGGTTTATCCGAATGCGTGTGAACGGATGCCTACGCAAATAGAAACTGTAAGCAATTATACCCGAAGCATCATCGACACTAAGGATTTTGCGGGCGAGAGCGGGATCGGGTTGGCGTTTGAAGAGTTTGAATTGAATTTTGATAAGGACAAGAAAGGGAATGACGTGATGCTATATATCCCTAAAGGAAAGATTGAAATCATCAAAAACTTCCCGACTATGAGCGGATGGCATCTTATCAGCGGAGATGAGCCTTCATTCTTGGGCGAAGAAGGATCCAAGCGTTTCATCAAAAGGATGGCAGAAGCGTGGGTTGGAAGGATAATCCGGACATACACCAATACCCTTATGTTCAACTGGCTGAACGGAGGCGGACAGACAGACAGGCTGACGCTTTTTGCATGCAATGTCAGCAAGGATAAGTTCGGCCTGCTTGTGCAGCTGCCACCGGTTGCGGAAAAAAAGGAAGAGGAGTGCGGGCCAAAGCAGATCAAACTGGATTATACGCCGAAACAGCAGCCTAAGAAAAAAGAGTTCACCAAAGAGACCATGAATCTTTTGAAAGAGATTGTCACAAAGCGTACGTTATTCTATATCCAGAATCCGGAAAAGCTCGATTTCGATTTCTTAGCCGAAACCGAAGTAGGAGAAACGCTCGCGAATATCGCGCAAGACGACAAGATGCTTCAAGATAAGCTCCGGGAAAATGTCAGGGAGCTT
Organism: Microcaldota archaeon; assembly: GCA_041305425.1. Classification (GTDB taxonomy): domain Archaea; phylum Micrarchaeota; class Micrarchaeia; order Anstonellales; family Bilamarchaeaceae; genus CAILMQ01. The sequence goes on from JBFYLN010000087.1 coordinate 4,121, forward strand.
ATGGGCTGGATATACCTCCAGAACAGTCGATATCACACAGTGATGCAATTCGCTGAGGCATTCTGGAAGATAAGCGGGGCGCTCGGGATTCCGGATGAATTGGGGAAGAAAAAAGTAAGGGAATAATTGAAACTGAAGCATTTTGTTGCCTAGAGGTCACAAACTATTGAGAGTTTGTTGACTGGAGGAAACAAACTTTACCAGATTCCGCTCTACTCAGCAACCCGTTGATCGCGCGGCGATTATACGGGTATAATCCTCCATTATACTGGTATAATGATTATAATGCATTATAATCTGTATAATAATCCCGTTCAAGCCTTCCTGAAGTTAAGCGGGGCGCTCGGGATACCAGATGAGTTCAAATTGAAGAAAAGAAAAAGAAAGCGCCCGAGAAGAGCGCGATGAAGAAGAAAAGGAAAAGAGAGAAAACTTATATCCGGAAGAGCCCTCCGAATTTTTTTCCAAATATTGGTAGTCCGAGTTCATTTTCTCCGGAACCAAAACTATAGTCTTGCGGGCGGATTTCGTTTGACGGCCATTTACCATGCGTTGCTTTAGGCAGGCGCTCGCACTTCTCGATTCCAGGAACGTGGTTGATTTCTTCTTCAGTAGTGACAGGAACTCCGGTTGGAGATGGGATCGGCATGCCCCAAGGGGTTGTGTCCATTGATTGGGTCCTGACAAGGTCAGTGGTTCCGAGTGGGTAAACGAAAATTCCCATGACAAAGTTTGCCATGAATGGTGCTGCAGGAGCTAATTGTCCAGCAGGATAGGTGATTGAATCCCTATCACAAACAGGAGCTGGAGCATTGGCTGGGACAAAAATTGGGGCTCCCCGTTGTTGGTATGTTACTGGATCCAGAC
>JBFYLN010000088.1:0-3079 GCA_041305425.1 Microcaldota archaeon
ATTCCCGCTCCCCGTGATGACTCTTCGACCCCGAGCCCTTCAAGGAAAATATTCTCATCGTCTTCCCCAATATGCAAAAACCCGAGCGGGCGCCCCTTAATGGACTGGGCAACAAGTATTATGTCATCATCCCCGATATCAGGGTCAGCATCAGGGAAAATGCTTGCTATGAGCTCGTATTCCTGATCGATCTCATCTCCCCTTAACACGCGGATTGTGAAATTCATAGGACCACGAATTCAATGCCTATTTTTTCTCCCTCGATTCTCACTGTGCACCCTCTCATCTTAATTGCGGGTGGAACTTTTATTAGCATTGTGCTGCCATGCTTTTCCTTTCCTTGATGATCATGCGCATGGCCAAAGAACGCGATAAGCGGCTTTTTCTCTTCGATGATTTTTATTATCGACTCGCTTCCGATATGTTTTTCCTTAACCTTATCGAAAAAGCCTTTGGGCGGACAATGCATGAGCAAAATTGTTTTTCCATCAAGCGGGAGTTTTGACATGCGCTGATATATCTCTTCCTCGCTCAATTCTCCAAATGTATCGAAAGGCGTGATGTTCGAATATCCGAAGCCGACCAAACCAATGCCGTCTGTTAGCGAAACTCTCTTTTCATGAACGCACGAATCGCTTCCAAGAATAAACTTATTCACAGGTTCCGGATCCCAGTTTCCAGGCACAAGAAATATCCTCCCAACCAATCCAGTAAGAAGTTCTTCAACAAACGTAACTGATTTGCCAATATCTCCGCAAACTAGAAGAAAGTCAAACGCTCCGCTAGCCATCCTTTTCCTAATCCGGAATAGCGCCTCTTCCTCTTCGTGAATATCACTGACGACCAGAAGGCTTAGGCTCATCCTTTTTCACTTTCTCTTTGGCATATTCAGCCATGATCTCGGAATAGCGTTTTTCGAAATCATCAAGCAGCTCCTTGCTGATGTCCCGCTTGGTGAATCCGTCGGCTTTTGCAGCAATCGTTATTTTTGCAGCAAGTGCGCGGGCGATCCGTCCCCGAACCGCTTTGGGCGATCCGGAAATCTTTGCATGCTGGAAAATGATTCCGTGCTTTGGCGGCCTGATCCTTCTGTTTTTCAAATGTTTGAATAGCGCGTTTTCCGCTCCAAGGACCTGAATTGTCGAGGATGGAAGCACTGAAAGCCTCTTTAGCGAGCCGACATGCGAAACGAGCTTTGCCGCAATTTCCGGTCCGGCTACTTTTGAAATATTCGGGCAGATGTCCATTGCAAGGTCGCATTGGTATTTTACATAATTTGCTCGAAGCTTGTCAAGTGTGACAATCGAATTCGCAAAAGACCTGCACTGCGTAAGATCGCTTTCTTCAAGGTTGGCCCCGAGTGTTGCGCCTGCCTTGGCAATAATCTCATCTGCTTTCTTCTGTCCGACAATCGATGAAAGTTCCTTGGCATCAAGCGTTTTTCGGTCGAGCACAGTTGCAAGCTCGGCGTATTTGATGCGGTCCTCGAGTTTCATTTCAGGGAAATATATCCCGTACCATTCTTCGAGGCGCTCGCCAAGAAGGTTGATGATCCTATTCATATCTTCAATGGTTTTTGTAACCCCGGATAGCAGCATGTCACGTGACATGAGTGCCGCTTTGACCTGCTCCCTGGCTTTTTTCATGAATCGCTCTCGTTTTTCCATTATCTTTGTTTTAGGCACAAGCCCTTAAATATCTATCCGATATAACTGATGCAAAACTAAAAGCAGAAGGTAATCCTGATGAATGACGTTGAAAAGACTACAAAAGAGACTATTAAGAACGGAGGTGTTCTTGCGAACCTGTATTTTGATGTACACACCAAATCAAAAGAAAGGGCGCAGGAGATTGGTGTAGGATTTGTGAACCAGCTCCTCAAAGAGCAGGGTGTGGTATATGCCCTTGGAGAAATTGACGAGCCGATTCAGAACGAGGAAATGTTCTCAACGTCGCTTGTTGTGAAAGTGCTTGTAAAAAGCTTCCCTTTACTCACAAACATCTGCGCAATCCACAGCCCGTTTTCAATTGAAATCCTCAAGCCAGACGAGATCCGGCTTCCCCTAAATCAGGCACATGAGCTTTTGAGCACTGTTTCGACAACAACTTCAGATTACAAGAAATATATCATTGAGAAGGTTACTACAAAAGAGGAGCTTGAGAACTACCAAAGGATACTTGAGCAGAAGGCTGAGCTTGGGAGAAGGGTGCTTGGCAGGAAAGAAGGCGCAACGGATGCGGAAAAAGGATCGGGCGCGAAAACAGAAGAGGATAAAAAGGAATAGTGAGTAGGTAGATACGGAATATTTCCAGGATGATTTAATGATTAGTCGAGAAATCGTAAAAAGCGGGATTCCGGGCTTAGATAAAATTCTTGGCGGCGGGCTTCTCCATGGTTCAGCAGTTACATTGAGCGGGCCGACCGGATGCGGTAAAAGCACATTTGCCATGCAATTTCTTGTAAAAGGGATTACAGAATATAAGGAGCCCGGGATTTATATCGCGATAGAAGAAAGCAAGGATTCCATGTATTTCCATATGAGCGGATACAAATGGGATTTGGATAAATTGGAGCGGGGGCGACAGCTTGTTTTCCTTGATTACCCTGTTTATGAAGTAGACCAATTCCTTAACCAGTATTCTGCGATTGCAGAAATTATTAATACTACAGGGGCAAGGCGGGTTGTCATTGATTCGATAATGCCTGTTGCGCTGTATTTCCAAAATGACGATGAGCGGAAAAAAGGATTCCTGAAGCTTATTGACAATATCCGGAAATGGGATGCGACAACATTGATCGTTTCCGAGGATACGAGCGCAACGACTGCAGACGTCCTTCCTTCTACAAAATATGGGATCGAGACTTTCACTGATGGGTGGATACACGTATATTCGATGTTCTCTCCAAAGACAAAAGAGCGCGAGCGTGGCGTTGAGGTTCTCAAGATGAAGGGTATCGCCCATAGCGCAAAAATCCATCCTGCGAAGATCAGCAATGATGGGTTTTCGATATTGGTGAAATAGGAAAGATCAAAGAGGTTTAAGGCATCCGAAAATCAGTTTCTTATTCTCCTTTTTC